>JBBUCP010000001.1:0-2564 GCA_038057725.1 Patescibacteria group bacterium
CTTTGCCCCGAGTGCTTCAAGGCGGTGGGCGACAAGAACCGCTACAAGCTCATCTGCATGCTCGGGAAGGAAGAGGGTGGAATGACGGTTTCGACGATGACCAAGGAATTGAAGCTGCGCCAGCCGACGGTGACGCACCATTTGAATACCTTGCGGGAAGTGGATGCGGTCGAGGTGGAGAGCCGCGGGCGTGAGCGCATTTATACACTGAATCGCAGCGCACATTGCTTTGAAGAGTGCCAAATCCCCTACGTATGAACCAGCTCACCGAATTGTGGTCGCTGGTAAACTACCTCATCGTGCAGGGCTTTGGCCTTGTGCTTGCGGGTGCCGTCGCGGTTATCTTTCTCTACGTTGTCTTACGCAAACAGCATTCATTTCGCATTACGATGCTTCTCGGGCTTTTCTTCATCGGCGCGATGCTGTTCTTCTGGTTCCCGGTCGGCGTGCCACAAAATCTGTCGTACCCCTTCGGTCTCACCACGTACGGCACGGCCGCCGGCCCGACGCTGCCTTTGAAAAATATTTTCCAATTCTTTGCGCATCTCGATTCATTCGAGCGTGTTTCTGACATCGCGCGTGATGCGCGCGACGTACCTCCTCCGACCGGCCGCACGGCGCCTGCCGAAGTAACTATCGAGCTGACGGCACAAGAAGTGCTTGCCGAAATGGCGCCCGGCGTCGTCTTGAATTACTGGACGTTTGACGGGACGGTTCCCGGGCCGATGTTGCGCGTGCGCGAGGGGGATACGGTGCACCTTACGCTTAAGAATGACGAATCGAGCTTGCACATGCACTCGATTGATTTGCATGCCGTGACCGGCCCCGGCGGCGGCGCGACGGTCACGGATGTCATGCCCGGCGAATCGAAAACGGTGGATTTCAAGGCGCTTAACCCCGGCCTCTACATCTACCACTGCGCGCATCCGAATGTCGCAAACCACATGGCGCACGGCATGTACGGACTTATCCTTGTCGAGCCGCTCGAGGGGATGCCACAGGTAGACCGCGAACTCTATGTCGTGCAAGGCGAATTTTACACGGCCGGTGCGCGCGGTACCAAAGGCCTGCAGGTCATCGACGCGGGGAAGATGCTCGATGGTATTCCCGAATATGTCGTCTTTAATGGCCGCACGGGAGCGGTGTCCAAAGACAAAGTGACGGTGAACCAAGGCGAAACAGTGCGCATGTATGTCGGCAACGGCGGCGTGAATCTCGTCTCGTCATTTCACCTCATTGGAGAAATTTTCGACACGGTGTATCCGGAAGCCGCAATGGGTAGCGAGCCGCATAAAAATGTGCAATCGACGCTCGTCCCGGCAGGTGGCGCGACGATAGTAGAATTCACAGCTGACGTGCCGGGCACGTACGTCCTCGTCGATCATGCACTCGCGCGATTGGACAAGGGTGCGTGGGGGACGCTCTCGATTATCGGCTCGGCGCGGCCCGATATTTTCGACGGCGACGCGTCGGGTGACCACGGCGGGCATTAATCGCTATACTCCGAAGGGCGCGGCACGTCGATGCTTGCGGATGCGGGGCTCGCGCCGGCCTTACAATCAGGTACAATGTCGCCATGGAACTTCGGCGCGGCGATACCGATCTCGAGGCTTTGAACCAGGCGCTCAACGACCCGCAGGCTCTTCTCGACTACAAGCGCCCGTATGATGACTACACGCCGGCAGGGCTCCCGCTTTTTTTAGGCACATGTCTTGTGTGGGCGGGGAATACGTTCTACGGCCGCGAGCCGTCGTATTTGAAATTCCGCGCGGTCGAAGTTATTGCGCGCGTGCCGTACCATTCGTGGGCTTCGGCGGTGTACACGATGCTCACGGCAACGTACACCGACGAGACACGGGCGATGCGGCTCTCGGACATCGCGAAATACTCGCGCGTTGCGCAGGACAATGAGACGATGCATGTCGTCGTGATTTCGCAGCTCGCGAAGAGAGAGGGCGAGAAGGCGGGATTTTTCCTCCATACGCTCATCCCAATGCTCTTCGCCTTCTTTTATTTTTGGTGGTCGTACCTCCTCTACCTTGTGAATCCGCGCTATTCGTACGAATTGAATTATCTGTTCGAAAACCATGCGTTTGAACAGTATAGTCGCTTTCTTGAGACGCGCGGCGAGGAACTGAAAAAGAAACCCGTCGAGTGTGAATTCCTCGAATGGTACGGGCGCAATCCCCGGAACCAATTTGAATTCTTCCAATCCATCCGCAACGACGAAATCATCCACCGCAACACGTCATTAAAGGAGATCAAGGAGTGATCTGCGAGGTGGGGAGGGTGGAGCAAGGCCGGACTCTGCGAAGGCGGAAGTTTGACCACAGAATGCGCGACGTAGCCATTGTGGCGACGTCGAGGCCTGGTATCGTACGGGTACGGTACCAAGCCGCGCGGGGTGTGCGGGTCGAGGTCATGTACCGTTATTGCTAGCTAATAAGCAACCAAATAACGCTATGAGAAAGAACGACGACACGACCCCGGCACCTGAGTCAGCACCGGAGGCAAAGCCGGCAACCGAGCAGGCTTAATTTCTCCCGAGGAAAAGCGGGGCCCCC
>JBBUCP010000002.1:0-2990 GCA_038057725.1 Patescibacteria group bacterium
AGAAACCCCCCTGTTCTCTCGCTTTCTTCTACATCGGAGAAAACATTCGACGAACAAAGTCCCATGATATAGAGGAGCATGCGCATCTCGATATTTTGTTCTACTGCCAGCACTTCGGGTGGTGAATTTCCGATACTCTCCACATCTTTTTCTGTGCGCTGTAAAAATGCTTTGACTCTGTCGTTTTTTACGGTACCAAGAATTTCCTTCAGCTTCGTAAGCGTGTACGGCTGCTCCGGCACAATGCCAAACCGCAGACGCATCACAAGCTCATGGTACGGAGGAAGTTGCACGTTCTCAAAAATTTGTTCTATCCTCTTTTTCATATCTCCCGTCGATTCGGTCTCATCTTCAAACGCATCTTCGAGACCGCGCATTGCCGCATCGAGTTCTTCTTCGATAATTTCACCCGCGTCAATAGAGACGGTATTGGATTGCATCAAAAAGTCCACATATTTCAGATTCATTTCCTTCCAATCATCAAGCCCCTTAGGTGTCATCTTCATACGCTCGGCAACATATTCGGTCAAAGTCCGCTGCAAAGGACTCGCTCCAGGAGCACGCGATTTGCGTTCCAAAGCATGATAATCGCGCACGCTTGAACGATACGTACTTATGGCTTCTTGCACATGAACAGGCACATGTATAAACGGGAGGGTGAGCCTTCTGTAACGGGAAATGCGCTGGTTAATCCAGTACATCGCATAGGTCGAGAAGGCCGAACCTCGCTCCGGATCGAACTTTTCGAGTGCGTGACTCAGTCCCGAAAGCGCTTCCTGAATGACATCATCCGCATTGTAGAGCGCAGTAAAGGGATACAAATCGCGAAATATCTTCAGCTGGCGCACTGCAAGACCTGTAGACATATGCAATATGCGGCCTTTTTTCGCTCGCGCGACCTCCGGATCATTTGATCTCTGTGCTTCCGCAATGAGCGATCGAAGTTCATCTGGCGCCCAATGCTCTCCGGTTTTTAAATCCACACACTCACTCCCAAACCATCGGTACCGAACCGGAAATTGGCGCAAGTTCGGCGCGAGGTTACTGTCAGGTCTACGGATCTTTACCTTTTCGGCGGGATATAAGAACTCCGCGGTCGCTTTTTGCACTTCTTCATAGACATCCCGTGGCATGTAAAAACGCGCTCGGGCTTCGGCTTGCGCGGCAAGGGTCTCTACTGTGGGCTTGTATCCTTTTGCTCCGAAAAAAAGCGGTGTTTGAGAAGCGGGAAGGTCCATCACTTCCTGCCACCGATCTTTTGCAATTTCTTCTCCCAAAAGACCTCGTAGGATTGTGTGGACATCCTGGTTTCGAGATAAGAGGAGTGTCCGCTGGCCCACAACGTCTGCGAAAATGCGCAAATCTTCAAGCTGTCCTTTCAGTGCCTCTGCATCTACTGCCTCGGAAAGCTCAACAGTCAGTCCTCCTGTTTCTTCGTCGAGTGTATGGTCAACGATGGCTGCCCGTATGTCTTCCCAGACGTTTTCGGGAGTTTCTTTCTTTTCCGGCGACTTTTTTCCTGGTGAATCAATAGTGCTCATGCGTGTTTTTTAATTGCCGCCTTTATAAATGCGTTGAAAAGTGGATGTGGCTCCAAGGGACGCGCCTTTAATTCTGGGTGGAACTGCGTGCCGAGCATGAAAGGGTGGACCGACTTTGGCAGCTCCGCTATTTCCATCAGCTTCCGGTCCGGCGACTTGCCCGAAAAGACAAGACCCGCTTCTTCAAGCTTTGCGATATATTCCGGGTTCACTTCAAAACGGTGGCGGTGGCGTTCGGACACTTCTTTTTTCCCGTACGCTGCGCGCGCGATCGTCCCTTCTTTCAAATCGCACGGATACGCGCCGAGGCGCATCGAGCCGCCGTAATCTTTCTTCGCCAGCTTCTCTTTCTGTTCCGGCAGGATGTCGATGATGGGAAATTGCGTTTTCGGATCAATTTCCGTCGTGTTCGCCTTCGGAAGACCGGCGACGTGCCGTGCGTATTCGACGGTCATCAACTGCATTCCATAGCAGAGGCCGAAGTACGGGATCTTATTCTCACGCGCGAATTTGATCGCCTTAATCTTGCCTTCGATGCCGGTTTCGCCGAAGCCGCCGGGGACGATGATGCCGTCGTAGCCTTTCAGCGACTCCACGTCGAGCTTGCCATCCTGAATATCCTTCGCATTGATCCATGCAATCTCCGGCTTCACGTCCGCGTTGTATGCTGAAAATTTGATTGCTTCGATAACCGAGAGATACGCGTCGGAGAGGACGAAATCACCGGTGTCAAAGTATTTGCCGACGATGCCGATCTTGACCGTTTCCTTTCCATTGTGCGCGTGTGCCGCAAACTTTTTCCACTCGTTCATATCGCTGTCCTGCTTGCCGCGCTTGCCGAGCGCCTTCAAGAGAATGTCGGAAAGATGGTCGCGCTCGAAATTCAAGGGAATGTCATAAATCGAATCGACATCGGGCGCAGAGATAATATGCTCGGCCGGGACGTTTACCTGTATCGCGAGTTTTTCTTTCCGCTTGTCATCGAGCGGCAACGCAGCGCGCGCAATGAGGAAATCCGGCTGCACGCCGTAGCCGTTGAGCTGGCGTACAGCATTTTGCGTCGGCTTCGTCTTCATCTCGCCGATCGTACCAGGAATAGGCATGTAAGATACCATCATGAATAGAACGTCCGACGGATTCTGCAGGTGGATGACGCGCGCGGCGTCGATGAAGAGTGCATTCGAGAAATCCCCGAGCGTTCCGCCGATCTCGACGACCGTGACATCAGATTTTGCCATTTCGGCCGATTTTTTGAGGCGATTCACGATTTCATCGCGCACATGCGGCACGGCTTCGACGCACTTACCGCCGTATTCGAGATTGCGCTCTTTCTGGATGACCGCGTTATAAATCATGCCGGAGGTCATGTAATCTTCGGGACCGAGATCGCGGTTCAAAAAGCGCTCGTAGTTGCCCATATCCTGGTCGGTCTCAAGGCCGCTATCCAAA
>JBBUCP010000003.1:0-1000 GCA_038057725.1 Patescibacteria group bacterium
CTACAAAATCGCGCGGGGTCTGATAACTTACGAAAATCTTCTTCTCCTTCCGCGCACGCCCGATTATAGATGCGCTTAAATATGCGTCGCATGCTTCCTGAAAAAGTGTTACGAGATGGAATTTCATTTTGCTAACGATCTCGAAGTTTTATATAGACACCGATACATTCGTGAAAACAAGGTTCATTTCATCCAGCGATACTGGCTCGAATCCCTTCGCGCGAATTCCTCTGATTATTTCGCCAAGTACCTGAACCGTGCGATTCGCCCGATCCTTGATCTCATGTTCCTTTTCGCTGCTGTCGTGTAGATCGATGATGGAACCGTTCGCGAGATTATCAAGCACACCTGAGACGATCATTTCCGGGAGAACGGAATAATTCCAATCATTCGGAATGAGATTTGCTCCCACGACTATCATTTCATGCGAATCGATTTTTTCCTTTAGATTACCCACAAGTTCTGTGATTCGAGGAACTCCGTTGTCTATGCGGTCATATCCAAATTGTGGCACTCTCACATAGCGTATAGGGCTACCCGTTACCGTTTCTATTGCTTGATTACCTTTTATAAATTCACTGTACGACTTGCTTCGGTCGTTACCCCCGTGAAGATAAGTGTGTCCTCCTACGAGGTGACCCTCAGCAATGGTTCGTAGCACAATATCAGGATGCTTTTCTGCCCACCTACCGACAAGAAAGAAGGAAGCTTTGCAATTTTCCTGTTTCAAAATATCCAAAATTTGCGGAGTCGCGTATGGATTAGGCCCATCATCAAACGTGATTGCTACCTTTTTCTCGCTTGCATTCCCCTGTTGGACTATCGGCAAGAGTGCCATACTTTTATATCTCGTCGACGACTTGATCAACAGTTTTGTTTTCCTGCTTGTCCTTCGTAGCAGGAGCTGAGGAGGATTCCCGCTTACCGCCGACCGGCTCGTTTATTTTCAGATTCACGCGCGCATTCCCTTTCATCCCGACGACCCGCAGGAGGATGCGGA
>JBBUCP010000004.1:0-8226 GCA_038057725.1 Patescibacteria group bacterium
GAACGTGCAAGCAAGATATCCGGCGCGCCGATCACGAAATACGCGCTCTTTTCGTCATGTGTGCCGCGCACGATCGAGAATTTATTCGTCGAATTGAAAACGAGGAGCGGCGATTCGCGTGCATCGATGAAAGCCTGGACGTCGATGCCGCGCTCATGCGCGCCGCGCATCACACTCACTTCAAACGGCCTGCCAAGGAAGCGCCAGTCCTTGTGTGCGTCCTCCGGATTTTCGATGGTGACGTCCGCGCCCCAAAGCGCGCCCTCCAGTACTTCGCGTTCGTCTTCGGAAAAACTGCCGGTATGCTCTTTTCCGATGAGCTCGGCACGCGGAAAGATATCGACGAGCTTCATATTCGCTTCCGTCAGAGTCCCGGTCTTATCCGTCATGACGACGGTCGCGGAGCCGAGGGTTTCCGCCGCCGCAAGATTGCGCATCACGCCCTTGCGCTTGGCGAGCCGCTCGAGGCCCACGGCGAGGATGACGGTGAGCGCGATCGGGAGTGCTTCGGGAACCGCGCCAACGGAAATTGCCGCCGCCATGAGAAGCATTTCGAAAACGCTCTCGCCGCGAGAGAGGCCGAGGAAGAAGATTAGCCCCGCAAGGACCGCGACGACAAGGAAAATAAACCACGCCATGCGGGCAAGCGCACGCTGCAGCGGGGTTTTCGTTTCGTGCGTCGTAGAGACGAGTTCTGCAATGCGACCGATTTCCGTATGCGAATCGGTCGCGGTGACGACCGCCATCCCTGCGCCTTCGACGACGAGCGTCCCCGCATGGACCATGCTGGTGCGATCGGAGACATCGACGCCTTCTGAAACTGTCGCCGCATCTTTGTGCACGGGAAGCGATTCGCCGGTGAGGACGGATTCGTCGGTCGAGAGATTGTTGACCTCGATGATGCGCGCATCAGCCGGGATGCGTTGTCCGTATGCGACGTGGATGATGTCGCCTGGGACGAGGAGCGCTGAATCAATCTCCTCCTCGCGCCCATCTCGCACGGAGCGCGCTCGTTCGCGCACGTACGTGTTTAATTTCTCGAGCGCGTTTTCGGCGCGAAATTCCTGGTAGAAACCGAGCCCGGCATTGACGAGGATCGCGAGGAGGATGACCGTGGTGTCGACCCATTCCCGGAGGAAAATGGTGAGCGCCGTCGCCATGATGAGGATGAAAATGAGCGGCGAGGCGAACTGCTTCGCAAGAAGCCCGGGAAGCGTGAAGCGCTTTTCGCGCACGAGCGTGTTCTCGCCAAAGTGCTTCAAGCGGAATGCGACTTCTTTTCTGGAAAGGCCTTCGCGCGACGTCTCAAGTGTGCGCAGCGCTTCGTCGGCCGAGAGCGACCACGCAGGGAAAACATTTCGATTTTCCATCCGCGTAATTATACCGTATATGTTCCTCTCGGCAGGGAATATTTTCCCTACACTCAAATCCTCCTGGCCGGAATCGAACCGACATCAGTCCCTTCGGAGGGGACTATCCTATCCGTTGAACGACAAGAGGGAATGTATCTTTGATGCAAAATCAATATACAGTAGAAAATATATTTAACCACCTCTCGAAGCGGATCGCTTACCTGCTATTTGCTTATGTCTCGTCTACTATGCCATGGTATAGTGGACGAGACAATTGTTTAAAAGGATTTTAACCAACGATATAGCTTGCAATTGAAATCGAAGCAAGCGCCCAGACCATGCCGCCAAGGATATCGGCGGCATGGTGCTGCTTGACGAAGACGGTCGAAATGGCAACGAAAAAGCCGATTGTTGCAAACAGAAGGACGTAGGAAGAGTAGGCCAACGCAAGGAAGTACGAGCAGATGATCGCGTGAAAGACGTGCGACGAGGGGATCGTGTTGTTCTCGTGGTCGTTTTCGTAGAGCCAGATGATCATGCGCGAGAAAATATCCGGACGGATGTCATGTTTGCGTAAAATGCCTGCCGGGAAAAAATACCAGAATGCCGCGGCACTCCAGCCGGCGATCGCAAGGCAGGTGAAAAATTCCGCAGCGTAGAGCGTCCCCCACATCAGGATCGGCGTCGCGATAAGGTACGGGTAGTAGGCGACGTAGGGAATGATGAAATATGGCACCAGCGGGATGTATTTGTCGAACCATGTGTCCTGGAAAAACCAGCGGCCGGGTGCCTTGATGCGATTGGTTGGGAAGTACAGAAAAAGTCCCGCGATAGCAAGTACCATCACGATCCCCAATGACAGATCCGACATGGGGAAAGTATAGCAAAACAATTTCACCGCAAATTTGATATAGTAGTGTCCATGCAGGCATTTAAAATCCTTGGTCTTTTGCTCCTTGCCAGTATCCTCGCCGTTGTCGCTCTTGTCCTTATGAATGTGGCGCCGCGCATCGGGCCGGTTGCTCTTGATCCAGTTATCACGAATTTCGAAGAATGTGCCGCGGCGGGGAATGCCGTCATGGAATCATACCCACGCCAATGCCGCTCGAAAGACGGCCATGTATTCGTGGAAGAGTTGCCCGACCAAGCAACCTCAACAAGTCCAATTTTCGCAAATAACTGCGCTGTCGCGGGATGCAGCGGTCAACTGTGCGTTTCCGTCGACGAGGCGTCAACAATCGTCACAACCTGCGAATACCGCGCCGAATACTCTTGTTACAAGGAAGCTTCGTGCGAACCGCAAACAGACGGCAAATGTGGCTGGACGCAAACCGCACAATTAAAACAATGCCTCGCCAATCCGCCCGCGCTTGAAGGGGAGATGCAATTGGAGGTGATGTGATCGTTGCCCCTGGAGCACGTTACAGAATTTCGTAAAAATAATCGGGCTTGCGGAAATCTCCGCAAGCCCAGATTGTTGAGGCGCGTGGCCGTCGTAAATTATCAGATCCAGTCGCCGTAGTTCACTCGGTTGTACATAAGCGTACCGACCAGAACCATGGCGAAGAACGAGAAGATAAGCACAAACACTATCGTGGAAACCATGGTGTCGCTCGGCGGAGCAGTGAGACACAGTGTGATTGCAAGTAGCGCGACCAGTGCCCACCCGATCGCAAGACCGATTGAGATCGGACGTCGCAATTCAGGCGCAAGAGTGCCTCGTGCGAGCTTGACGCTGTAGATAATCAGGCCGAAAGCGTTGCCGGGTGCGACTTTGAAAAAGTATTGCCTGACATCAGACAAACACGCTTGAACCTGCGGACGGTGGAGCCACTCACAGAATGGACTCGTTGGTGGACGAACAGCACGGATCATGACGACTCTCCCAGATGCCCCGAGGTGGAACGAAAGGACAGGGGCTGATTACATAGTATCAAATATTGTTGGTACCTCTCGGATCCAAAGGTGCTAAGATAGTCGTATGCCCGAAGAGAGACTTGCGGCGATGGAAAAGAAAATCGACGCTATTTATGCGACGACCGAAAAGACACGGAAGTATTTACTGTGGACCGGCATCGTCACGATCGCACTCATCGTCCTTCCCGCAATCGGCCTTGTCTTTGCCATCCCATCGTTTATGTCGACCTACACCGAAACGCTGAACAGCCTTGATTTGGAGGGGCTCTAGCGGAGCGTGATACGATACCGCCATGCACGTGCAAGCGTATCCTCTGTACGCGACGACAATTTTCGCGAGCGCGTTCTTGCTGTTTGCCGTGCAGCCGATGGCGGGGAAGCACTTGCTGCCTTTTTTCGGCGGGTCTTCCAGTGTGTGGGCGACGGGCCTCCTCTTTTTCACCGGCGTCCTGTTTCTCGGGTACCTGTATGTGTACTTCTTGACGCGATACGGAGTCAGGGAGCAGGCGAAGGTGCATTTGTATGTAGTCGCTGCAAGCGTTGCGTTGGTCATCGCGTGGTTTCTCCTGTGGGGATCGCTGTATCCGTCGCTTGAATGGACGGCTGGCAGCGCGCTCTCGCCCGCGTTTCTCGCGCTTGTTGCGCTCGCGATTTCCGTCGGCGTGCCGTATTTCCTCCTCGCGACGACCGGGCCTCTTTTGCAATACTGGTACGGGATCACTGCGGAAAAAGAACCGTACAAACTGTACGCGATTTCAAATGCTGGGTCGCTTCTTGCGCTTCTCTCGTATCCGTTTCTTGTCGAGCCGCATACGCGGCTTTTCGAACAGGAGATCGCGTGGGCGGTTTTGTTTTGCGCGTATGCGGGGCTTGCGTTGACGGTGGCGGTGCGAGTGCGGCGGGTGAGACGGGGGTGGGGCCCCGTCGCAAGGCCGGAGGCGCTTGGCGCCGAGGCGGGGCCGCGCGCTTCGGCAGCTGCCGAAGACGCGTGGCAGGAGGTGCCGCCCGCCGCCTCGTCCCTCGCGACAGAATCAGTAGCACTTTTGTGGCGCGAAAAAATTCCGTGGATCCTTTACGCTGCATTTCCGTCATTCGTCCTCGTCGCCGTAACGACACAGCTTACGCAGACCATCGCGGCGATCCCGCTTCTGTGGATCCTGCCGCTCTCCATCTACCTTATTACCTTTATCGTTGCCTTCGCGGGATGGCGGCTGATGCAAGGAGCGCTCGCGGCGTTCCTCATGTCGACGTTGCTTTTCGCATCGGCCGCCGCGTCGTGGTGGTTCATTGACACTGCATTCTCGAATATCGAGTGGAAAATTGCCGCCTCGCTCGCGCTCCTTTTCTTCGCCGGCCTCGTATGCCACGGCGAATTGTACGCACGCCGTCCGGAAAAAAAGCATCTCCCGCTTTTTTATCTCCTCCTTTCGCTCGGCGGTGTCCTTGGCACGCTCGCCGCGAGCATCTTCGCCCCAATCATCTTCAACGATTACTGGGAAATTCCGCTCTCGATCGCTCTTTCGGGAATCCTTGCAGCTTTTTTCACCATGCGTGGGATGGAAGGAAGATCTCGTGCTATTGCGCACGGCCTCTCGTACGCGCTTGTCGGTCTCATCCTCGCCGTCGGCTACACCTACGCTTCGCGGCACAACGACGATTACCGCGCCGTCGAGCGCAATTTCTACGGCACGACGAAAGTGGAAGAAACCGACACCTATCGCTCGCTCATGCACGGCGGGACGATGCACGGCCTCCAGTATTTTGCCGAAGAATTCAAATTCACCCCCGCCGCATATTATGTGGAAGAAACGGGGCTCGGCCGCGCGATCGCCTACACGCGCCGGAACGACCCGGAAAAGCGGCTGTCGCTCGCCGTCGTTGGTCTCGGCGCGGGGATGACGGCCGCATATTGCAGGGAAGGCGACGCTCTCACGTATTACGAAATCGACCGCCGCATCTTGCGCCTCGCGCAAAGCGAATTCTCGTACCTCTCGCGATGCCCGCAGGCGGAAGTCCGCATCGGCGACGCGCGCGTCCTCTTGGAAAAAGAAAAGCGCGAAGGGACGACGGGCAGGTACGACGTGATCGCCATCGACGCCTTCAACGACGACACGATTCCCGTGCATCTCATTACGCGTGAAGCGATCGATCTCTACCGCGCGCACCTCTCGGGCGAGGACGGTGTGATCGCAGTCCATATTTCCAACAGGTACCTCGATCTGCGCCCGCCGCTTCTTGCCATCGCGGCCGAACTCGGCCTCTCTGTCATATTTGTCGAGACGGTGAGCGAAAGCGAAGTCGCCTCCGGCTCTGCGTGGGTGCTGCTCTCGCCTTCGACGGAAGTCTTCAACGCAAAAGAATTCGCCGACGCCGCAAGCCCCATCCCCACCAATCATGTCCGCGCCTGGACCGACGACTACTCCGATATCCTCTCGATCCTCGAACTGTAGGAATTTCAAGGCGGCCGCGGCGCCGAAGCGCCACGGCCGCCCAATCGCTTCCAGTATTTTGGCGCCAAAATACTGGATCGGCTCATAGTCAAAAGTATTTTTCTGCTGAAAAATCTTTCGACCCTGCCTCGGCGCCAAGCGCCTCCGGCCTTGCGACGGGGCCCCAACCCCGTCTCACAGCATTATGAGCCGACCTCCGCCCATGCTACGATTCCGCCGGACTAAGAGTGAAAGTAAACGCAGCACTAACCGACGGAGGCGCATCATGCGCACGTTAAAAACATTCGGCCAGGCGCTGGACTATGTTCAGGCGTTGCCGTGGGGTACCGCAGCTGGAACCTCAAGAGACGCACGGATGATTCTAAAGTACGCGCAGGCGGGAGCAAAAATCGTCACACATGGATCAAACACGAAATTACCTCGAGCTGGTGATCCTAGGAATTTTTACTACGATCCTGAGACTGCTTGGTCTATCAATGCGCTTCGGATACCCAACAGGTCTCTAGAGAAATACATTCCCGAACTCAAGACGCTCAAAAAGGAAGTCAATGCGTGCGGATCGGAGTTGTGGGTCAGCTTCTCTGCCGGCGACAAATTCATTCCAGAAGAATATGAGGCGGCAAATCGTGTGCTGTTTGCCGAAGAAGCTGCTGACGTTACTGACAATAACGCGTCGTGCCCCAATCTCGAAGTTGACGGAAAACTGAAGCAAAGTGTCTGCTTCGATCCGGTTGCATATGAAGAATATGCTGCCGCATGCCGCGCCGGTGCGGGTACTAATAAAATCTCATTCAAGTGGGCTCCGGTCACTGATTCAGGCCTCCAGGAAAAGTTGATCGAGAAAGGCAAGCCGTACAAACCTGATTATATTGACATCGCGAATACGGTTGCAGGCGGGTATCTTGAGCTCCGCGGCGGAAAACCCGCTATTCCCGGCGTGCGCGGGGGACTTGCAGGCTCGATCATGATACCGATCATTTCTGGGATGATTCTAGGGATGAAACCGATGCTCAAAGAGACTGGCACAAAGCTTCTCGCCACGGGAGGAGTCAGGAGCGGAGAGATTGCATATGGCTATCTCAAACTTGGTGCCGATGGGTTCCGCTTCAATACTGAACTATATCGACGCGATGGTGATCCGGAGGTGATTACTGAAATCGGAGAAGGACTTGCACATCATCTGCTGAATATGGGCTTTTAGTTCACAGTCCATGCACGAATGCATCAAGCGGCGTCCAATCAGGCGCCGCTTTCTTTTTACCCCGATTTTGATACGCTTCGGCGCGGTACAGTGAGAAAGAAACGCCAACAGGAGCAATCCGATGCAAGTTCCGAAAATAACCCTCGACAACAATGGGAATATTGCAAGCATCACAACACGGAGGACGACCTGCACTCATGCGCACGCTCGCAAAGGCGCGCTTTTGAAGGCCACCGTCCCTGCGCTCATCAGGCACCACAAGTATGTGCTGATGATGCCGAACAACGGCTACGACAACGATGAGGAAGGCAAGGGCATCACTGCCACCTTCGAAAGCGCCTATCGCATCTATCACCAGATAATGGACGTAAAGGCACAGCACGGCATCACGGGGTTTGATTTCCCGCTCATGACCCTGTATCTCACGGACTTGATTACGCCGGACATCGTCGAGCAGATTGCTCGATCGAAATTCGTCTTTGCGATCAAGAGCTATCCTGCACACGGTGGCACGACCAACAGCGGCCACGGCATCCCATTCGATGAGATGAGCATTGACGTCATCAAGGCCATGATCCGTTGCAACGTGCAGCTTTTGGTGCACGCTGAAGATGTGCATGACAAGCATGGTCGGTCCATTGATTTCGAAGATCGTGAAGGGCATTGCGTGGAGCATCGCCTGCGGCCGTTCCGCGAGAAGCATCCGGATCTGCGCATTCATGGCGAGCATGCGAGCACGGTCCAGATGTTCGAACTCATGGAGGAAGACAAGACGGGAAAAACGACGCTCGGCGTCACGCCGCATCATATGTTCCTGAACAGGGAAGCACTCACGAAGTCGAACGGCAACCTCGCTCGCAACATGCCGTACCTGAAAGGGCCCGAGCATCAAGAGAAGGCGATCGACGTCGTCACATCAGGTAATCCGAACGTGGATGCGGGTTCCGATCATGCTCCGCATCCGTATCGGCTCAAGCATCCTGGCCTCAAGCTTGAAGAAGCGGCGTGCGGCTGTTCGCTTCCGCACGCACATGCGATGTACGCTAAAGTGTTCCTCGATAGGAACGCGCTTGATCACCGGTACATCGAATTCACCGCCTTGCGCGGACCGAAGCGGTTCGGCCTCCCGCTTCCTGCGGAAGACGATGTGATTACGATTCACGCTGATTCTGTAAACGACATACCTGATCCGACGCCGGTGCCCGAGGAGAATGACACCGTAGCTCACCTCGGTTGGACTGAAGATCCAATGCACCCGGATCGTATGAAGATCGGCTACGCGATCTAACCGCTCCTTGAATACCAG
>JBBUCP010000005.1:0-10401 GCA_038057725.1 Patescibacteria group bacterium
AACCCCGTCTCACCCTGAAGACACTTCCCGGCGTCGTCGGTTTTCAAAACGATTGCTGCCGCGAGCGGATATTGCAGTGTGTGAAGACAGAATGACCACAACAGGTTAGAATACCCGGATGTTCAAATCCGCGTTTTATAACGCCATCTACGACCCCCTTTACAACGGCTTGGTGTATCTCGTCGACATTGTTCCCGCGCACGACATCGGGATCGCGATCATCCTCCTTACTATCGTCGTAAAGGTAGTCCTCTTTCCCCTTTCAAAACAAGCGGTGCGCACGCAAATGGCGATGCGCGAGATTGCCCCCGAAATTGAGAAAATAAAAGAGCGCCTCAAAGACAAACAGGACGAGCAGGCAAAAGCGATTTTCGCGCTCTACAAGGAGCGCGGTATTCGCCCTTTTTCTTCCTTCTTCCTCATCCTTATCCAATTCCCCATTCTCTTCGGTCTCTACTGGGTCTTTTGGAAGGGCGGCCTACCAAACGTCGATCCGAGTATCCTGTATTCGTTCGTTCCCTTGCCCGAGAGCGTCAATATGGAATTCTTGAGTCTCATCGACATGCGCGAGCGTTCGATAGCCCTCGCCGCGCTCGCTGGTCTTACGCAACTCGCCTACGCGCGCCTCTCGATGGGTTCGCGTAAGCCACGCGAGAAAAGCGCAGACCCGTCGTTCTCGGGGGACATGGCGCACAGCTTCGACTTGCAGGCGCGCTATGTCCTCCCCATCATCGTCGCCGGCATCGCGTACACGCTTGCCGCGGCCGTCCCCTTGTACTGGACGGCCTCCAACCTTTTCATGATTGGCCAGGAATTGTTTATGGGTCGTCGATTTGCCGACAAAACAAGCGACAAAGCGACGGCTCTCGACGTCCTTCCGTAGCAAAACTGGCTCTCAAAAGGCGTTAGTGATACAGTCCAGTGATGAAACTGGATGTTGAAGCGATTTTGAAAGCCCTCCTCGACTCAATGGGAGCGGTATATAAGGATATTTCAGAAGTCGAAGTCGCCGGGCAGCAGATCTACGCGATCAATGTCGATGACGGCAAGCTCCTCATCGGCGGGCACGGCGACACCATCCACGCGATCGATTTTCTCGTAAAGAAGATTGTCGAATCGAAATCACCCGCTCCCGCGGAGGGCTCGCCGGAAAGAGCAATGCATTTTCTTATCGATGTCAACGACTACCGAACGAGGCAAATCAAGGATTTGCAAACTAAGGCTCTTATGATGGCCGAGCGCGCGAGGAGCTTCCAATATGATGTCGAACTCTTTCCCATGTCAGCGTACGAGCGCCTTATCGTCCACACGACGCTCCAGGATGCGCCGAATGTGAAAACAGAGTCGCAGGGCGAAGGGCACAATCGTCGCGTCGTCATCCGCTACGCCGCTTAAGCGCTACTGCGCCGACTTCACGTTGCGCAGGATGTCGAGATTTAATATGTCCGGGTTAATTTGGTTCAAGATGAGCCAGACGGCAAGAAGGAGAAGAAGGCCAATGACGGCCTGGCTGATAATTTCGCGGGCATTTCCCTTCTGTCCCGGCAAATCCGTTGTCATGTATTTGAATCCCGCATAGCCGAGGCGCAGGACGGCAAACATCGCGCCGAGGACGATCGCGGTCTTGAAGAGCGTATTGAAAAATTGCGCGAGGGAGACCGTGTTGGGATCGAAAAGGCGCGCAAGGAAGGGCGATTGCTGCGCAGCGCCGACGCCACCCAAGGGCAGATTGGCGACGCCGTTCGCCTGGAAGAAGTAGCGAACCAGTTTTTTTCTCGTTTCTTTTTTCATGTCTTTTTTCATGGTTATTCAGCGATGCGGAGCATCCAGAGCGACTTGTCGCGCGCGTTCTGGAAAGTGATGTAGCTCCCCCCGGGATCGATCGCCGGCGATTCGACGTCGATTGCCTGCGCGCTGTCGATCGTAAAGAGCTTGTCGGCTTTCGCCGCGCCCGCGTCCACCGTGTACCACACGTCTTCCGTGTGCACCTCTCCACGATACCATTTCGTGAGGAAGCCGGCGCCGGGGATTTGTTGTGGCACCGCACAGTACGCTACAGTGGCGCTTCCCCACACGCATTTTTCAGCGATCGTCGTTATGGGGAGCTCGGCATCCGACGCTCCCGCCGCACGCACAAAAAGCCGGACGCGCGCTCCATCATCTGAAGAAAAAAGGATGGGGCCGTCAGCTGGGTTCGGAAGGATCGTAAGCCCAAGGACATCGGTAACGAGGGGTGTAAGCGCGGCGGTCGCCGTAAAGGCGCTCCCGGCGATGCCGCTCGCCGCCTTTTCCACGAGGACGATGCGGTTTGCCGCTGGCCACAGCACGCGGAAATCCCCAGCGGGAACCGTGATGATCCGCTCGGCGCCTGCGCCACTCCAGCGTGAGCGGACGAGGTTCGTGCCGCCTGCGGTTTCCGTCAGCGTAAGGATATCCTCCGAATCGGCTCGCACCGTGATCTCGCCAATCTCTCCGCCGAGGTTTGCATTCTGTAGTTGCGCGAGGCCGTCCTCGGTCGTCGTACTGATTTTTCCGGCAAGCGTCACCGACCGCCCCTCTTCCAAGATTCTCTCTAGTATGACGTCGCCCGCGCCCACAAATGCCTCGTATACTTTTGGAGTGAGCGTATTGGTGAGGCGCACGGCTTCCCCGCTTTCCGGATTGACGTCGAACACGTATCCGGTACCTCGCTCAATGTAGCGCAAGCGTGTGGACGAGCCTGCGGTAAACGAGGCTCCCGCGACGGGCGCGAGCGAGACGCGCCAGAAACGCGGCGTCTTTCGCGTAGGGGCGCTTGTTGAGGCGCTTTCTTCCGGCGTGCCTGCGCCAGGCAGCCGCATCGGGGCTTCGCCAATCCCAAGGAAGCGAAGGAACGCGGAGCTGCCGGAGGCTGCGCCACCGGCTCCTTCTTGCACCGTAGCGCTCCCGCTTGGCGTGGCGCCGGAGTTTGCGGAGTTCGATCCGCGCGATCCGAGAAATGACGGGATGCCGATTGAAAATCCGCGTGCGCGATCGGCCGCGCCGAGAGCCGCAGTCTCCCCCTTGATATACCAATACCATCCGGTGATCCCGAAAAGCAGAAAGACGATGGCCGCGATCCCGATGTATTTGAAGAGGCGTTCGTGGTTCATAGATTATTCGCCGAAGACGCTGCTCCCGCCGAAGAAAATGCCGGTCTCGCCGCCAAAGACGAGGCGCCACCTGCCAAGGGAGCGCATGAAAATGTCGGCAGCGTTCGTAAGCGAAAGCTCGATGTCCGCGGGTCCCGTATACTCATCCGCCGTAATCGTGAGTGTCTCCGGTTCTTCGGAATCCGGCGTGATGGGCATGTCGTTCACGCGCCATTCGTACGAGAGTGTAGGGTCGTTTAGGGAGGAAATATGCGCGAAATACGGGATCGCGGTCACTTTTTCCTCATGCTCATCCGTATTCACGTCGCCGACGATCGCGCGGTGGAAGAGGATCCCGAAGAGTGGGTGGTTTTCGTAGAGCGCGAGGACGGGTTCCGTTGCAGGGATCGTAGCCGACGCGCGTGCCGAGACGCTTTTGTCGACGGCTTCGGCCTCGACGGTGATCGTATCGGAGCGCAAAGGAGCCGGCCCGGGGAACGACGCACTCGATTTTCCGCGGCCGGAGACGGACGTGACCGCGGTGCCGTTGCGCAACCACCTATAAATGATATCGCTCTCCGGTATGCGCGGCCCGCCCGCCCGCGCGAAGCTGACGAATGCGTAGGCACGAACCTTTGCGTTTGTCCCTGCAAGCGCCCGCCCATGATGGAACGACGGCACATATGAATCAGTGCTCCAGAGTATGTCCATCTCGGACGGCTGGATCGACGCCTCGGCAGCGCCGGCATTCCCGTCCGGGTCGCTTGCCTGCACGCGCAGGCGCGTAGCCGCGCCGACGGGTCCGGCGACGATCGATGCTTCTTTGAGGCCAACCCCTCCTGCGAACGGGGTGCCGTTTGCGCTCCAGGTGATCGTGCTGCGATCGAGATCCATCGTGTAACTCTGCACGGAAAGGCGCACCGTTTCCCCGGGCGCGGGATTTTCAGGCGAAAGCGTGAGTGTGAGCTGCCGCGGGTACGAGAGCGTGAGCTGCGCGGAAGCCGCAAGCGGGAGCGCAAGCGTGCACGCGAGAATGATAGAGAACGAGATGCGGAGCATCATCTCGCACATTATACAGCTTCTTCCCCGGCTTCTTGCGCATCGACGTGCTTGTTGTGAAAGTGCGTGATCACAAACATGGCGACCGAGAGAAATGAAATCGCACCGATTCCCGGCACTAATTCCGGGAAGAGGAGTACGATCGCTTTCATTCCCATGCGTGGTCCAAAGATGCGAACATCGAAAGCCGCGTTCAGGATGAAGCCGAAGATGAGTGCGGCGATGACGCCCCATATCCATCCCACGGGCCACATGAACGGGATGAAGTACAGGACGATCTGCGGGATATCTCCAAAGATGAGCGTCGCGGCAATGAGAAGGTAGCGGTCGATGCCTTCGATTTTCTTGAGGTTTTCCATGCGCTATCTCACGCCGGCCGGTCGGGGTTCGTCTCTGGCGGTGGAACTACGGGCGTTGCGGGGGCTGATACCGGAGCGGCAGGAATCGGCAGAGCAGGAGGAGTTGGTGCCGGTGCCGCAGCAGGAACGACTGTGGTTGGCATCGGAGGCGACGGGAGCGGGTTATCAAGCGGCTCTTGCGGGGCCTGCTGCGCGATGCCGCTTTCCTCTTTCATGGCCGCACTCTTCAGGATGTCGGCAGCGCTCTGTCGCGGCGCCGGCGCACCAGCCGCATCGTTGGCGGTTGCGAGATCTTGTTTTGCCTTCTTGATCGCGAGAATCTGCGAGGGGTCGGAGGTGATGATCTGGTCTTCGGTATACGAGGCGATGATCTTGATCGCGACATGCTTCAAGCCCGCAAAGAAGATGCCCTCCCCCACGTCGCTCTCAAGAAGTAGATATTTTTCCTCGTCGGAAAGTTTGAAGGTCGACTGCACCAAGTCGACCGACGTCGGCGATTGGCGCAGGAGTAATTGGATCGACGAGTTGGTGATCATCGCCGCGCCGTAGGGTGACGTCAGGAAGTCGTTCACGTCTTGGGTTATCGTCGAGAGGCCGAGATAGTATTTACGGCCACGCTTGGCGATACCGAAGAGGAAGCTTGCCGTGTCCTGCGATTTCATCATCCACCACGCCTCATCGATGACGAGAAGTCTCTTCCGTAGTTCCTTCCGCACCGTATTCCAAATATGGTGCGTGATGATGTACATTGCGACCGGCTTCAGGTCGTCTTCCATGTCGCGCACGGAAAAGACGGTGAGCTTCTTGTTCATATCCACGTTTGTCGGGCGGTTCATAAAGCCCGACCAGGTGCCCTTCGTGTACTTCGAGAGGCGCGAGACGAGGCTTTCGGATCCTTCCATGCCCGAGAGCACGAGCTCGAAGTCGGAAAGAAGCGGCGGCTCGATCGCGGCGAAATTCGCGTCGGAGGTAATGTCTTTCAGCGCGTACGTTTCTGTGATTGCGCGGTCAATGACCGCGTCTTCTTCCGGCGTGAGGCCGCCGAGCATGATGCGGAAGAGGCCGACGAGTGTGATGATGTTGTTGCGTAAGACGTCGTTGGGATTTTCGTCTTCTCGCGGGATCGGCAAGTCAAACGGGTTGATATGGTGCTCCGATGAGAGGCTGATATTGAAATAACGGCCGCCGACCGTCGTCGCGAGATATTCATATTCGCGCTCAGGGTCGATGACGATGACTTCCGTCTCGAACATGAGGCTGCGTAAGATTTCCAGCTTAGTGCAGTATGATTTTCCGGCGCCGGATTTTGCAAAGGTCACCGAGTTGTAGTTTTCCAAGGAGAAACGGTCGAAGAGGATGAGCGACGAATTGTGGCGGTTGATGCCGTAGAGGATGCCTTTGTCGGAGGTGAGGTCGAAGGAGATAAACGGAAAAATAGAAGAGAGCGGCGCGGAATTCAGTTTCGTATGCACGTTCAGTTCGTCGAGGGCGAGCGGCAAGACCGAGCGGAAGCCCTGTTCCTGCTGGAAAAGTGCCGGGCGGATATAGACGAGGCGGCTTTCGAGGATTGATCGGATTTCGGTTTCTACCTTGTCGACTTCCTCGCGCGTCGAGCCGTAGATCGTGAGGTAAATCCCGACATCGAAGATGCGCTCCTGCGCCTGTTGCAGCGAATCGCGCAGTTTTTCGAGATCTTGGTATGCGGTGTCAAGCATCGGGTCACGCACCATCCCCTTTTCCTCGCGTGTCGCGATCTGCGATTGCACTTCCGCCACTTTTTTCTGGAATTTGCGGAGCATTTCGTTGGTATCCATGGGGTGGATGTAGATCGAGACGTCCAAGACCTTGTCCATGTTGATGATTGGCGCGAACCAGCCCGTCGTGAGAAATCGCGGATAGGAAATGACGAAGAAGGTGCGCGCGATCTTCTCGCCGAGGTCGAGCTCGCGTGGGCTGATTTTGAGCGCATGCGGCGCGATCACGTCCTGCAATCCCAAGACGCCAGTGCGGTAGATCTCTTCCGGGAGAACCGGCAAGACCGTCGCGGGCGACGCGGTATTTTTCCTAAATAAGTCTAAGAGTGCCATATTATTGCATATTATTGGTTGTCCAAATTCATCGGCTTCCCTTCTTCGCCGGGGTTGAAGAGCTTGTAGAAAAGTTCGATCGTCTCTTCGGTGCCGAGTTGCACCGTGCGCACGCCGCAGCGCACCAATCCCTGCTGCACAATCGAGATGCGCTGCTCGAGCTGGGAAACCTGTTCCTCGAACGAGCGGTTCGTGTCTTCGGCCGTCGGTTTTTTCCCGCCGAACGGCAATTTCGACGCGATACTACTCCCCGCCGCGAGCGAAATCGACGAGGGTGAATACGGGACGACGACGAAGAAGTTCTTCGTCATGATGTTCGCAGCCTCGGTGAAGCTTTTGATGAAGCTGATGTATTCGCGGATCTGGATGCGCATGAGGTCGTCGAGCTGCGCCTTGTACGCGACCTCCAAGGATGCGATGTACGGGCGGATGTCGAGCATGCGCGACTGGAGGAAAATTTCGCAGGAGAAATCCAACGAGTTGAGGAAATTTTGGAACTGCACGATGAAGGCCGTCTGCTCGTCTTCGCTCTTCAGCGCGAAGTTGATCGACGAGGCGAGGAGGACGGCGCGCAGCGATTTGTCTTTCAGGACGACGATGCCGTCGCGCACCTCGGAAATAGGGACGAACTCCTGCGTGGATTTGCTGCTCGGCTTTGAGGGGATTGTTTGCGAAGGCATATGGTTATCGGATGTTGGTCAGCTCGCGCACCGCTTCGCGTGCTGTACGGACGGGGGCGACGATACCCTTTAGTTGGCTCACTTGTTCGTGCTCTTCTTCGTTCGCGGTCCCCGCGGCGATGCGTTCCTTGATGTCGAGGCTCCACGCAAGCTCGTGCAGGCGGCTGTCCGAGAGCTTGGGGACGTAAATCTGCGCGCCGCCCGGCTGCGCCGCTGCGGCCGCTTTTTCCCTCTGCGTCACTTTGCGCGGCTCGTTGCTCCACAAATAGAGCTTGCTGTGGACGAAGAAGAAAAAGCCGTGTTCCAAGGCGAGGATGAAGGGGCGACCGTTGTATTTGAAGAAGGCAAGCGATGCGCCAAGTCCGAAAAAGGCCATGATGAGGGGCGCGGCGAGGTAGATAGGAAGGACGCGATACAGGATGTAACCAATCCCCGCCCCGCCCGCGAGGTAGACGAACTGCTTGAAGGTGAGGGGGCCAAAGATCTTGTCCTCGACCTCGATGAATTGAGGAACTTGGAACTGCATGGTCTCATTATACAAGGTTTTGTGGCTCTGTTTGAATTATTCCAGGGGTAACTCCGCAAATACTTCATTTTCGGAAAGAGCAATGAGCAAATCGTCCATCGTTTGTACTTCGTTCAACTCGATGGGGAGTGCGCTTTTCTCGAGGATGCGAGATTCAGGACGATCCTTCGCAAAGTAATCCTGATAGCTTGAGTATGGATATGTTTGCATATACTGCGCCGCCTCTGCCCTATTGCGCACACCAGTTTCTTTCCAATCAACCTGATGAAGCTCAAGCGGATTGAGGAGCACGTATGCAAAAACCCATCGGAAATATTCATCGGAGTTGATATGGCGTGAGCGGAACGGACGTGTAAATAATGGCCCACTCCTTGCGTATTTAGTATTAAAGTACATTGAATATGCTGTCATGAGCTTGAGCATGAACTTCGAAATTCCTCCTTTCCGCATCTCGTGAACGATCAGGTGTATGTGATTAGGCATGAGTGAATACGCGAGAATATGAACAAGTGGTGCGCGATCTTTAGCGATCTCCAGCGCTTTTCTCAAGGGCTCCCCTCGAGATGAGGTGATAAGGTCGGCGACTAGCACTCTTTTTTAGCTATTACATAGAAGAAGTAGGAGCATAAAGCGCTGATAGTCGGCCTCAGAAGTGAAGACGATCCTCTTCTCGACTCCGCGGGTAAAAAGATGATATTCGTACTCCTCTTCAAAAAGATCTTTTCGTTCCATATCGATATGTCCTATTTTCGCATCTCAAGGGGAGCCCTTGAGATTATCCACAAAAGCGATGTGGATAACTCAATATCTCAAGGGCTCCCCTTGAGATGAAGTTTTATTCCCTGAAGGCGGAAAACTGACACCTGAAAGCTATTTCGGTGGTTCGCGGTAGGGGTCGTCGTGGACGGCGGCGCGCTGGGCGGAGGTCTCGCCGGGTTTATAGGCAGTGGATTCGGACGGGCGCGTGACTTTTACGTCGACGGCGGGTGCGGGAGGTGTCGCTGGTGCGACGGCGGGTGCGGAAGGAGACGGCGCCGTAGGCACCGACCGCGCCCCGGCGAGCGTCTGATCGCGCGCGGCCTCGACATCACTCACCTGCTTCGCCTGCGCGTCAGGATGCGTCAGTTGGCGCTCGAGTTCCTGGCGGATGGGTTCGAAAACAATTTTGTTTATACTTTCTGCCAACTCCTGGGCAACTTCACTTGTTACGCCGACCTCGCTTTGAATATTTCTTTGTAAACTTTCGATTTGTTGGATGCCCAATAAAGTGAGCATGACTTCGTTCTCAAGTTTTTGCCACTGATCGAGGTGGAGTCTTTGTGTATCAGCAAGTGCACGAAGATGTTTTTCTATATCAGCAGATGTGATGGCATTCTGAACAATCTGCGGCAATTGTTTAAATTGTTCGTCGAGTTGCTGCTGTAGTGTTGTATTTTGAGGGTTCATAGTTGTTTATGGCGTAGGTGGTGTCGTGGGAGGAGTTGATCCAGGACCCATCCGGCGTTTAAGGGCTTCAAGAATTCGATCTTCTTCTCCAGCGTCTCCAACTTTTTTATTGTATGTATCTCGTGCCTTACGCGCCGTCTGATCTTTTTCCGGATTTCCACCAGAAGCCCACGGGAGAATGTTTGTATTCCGACCGTACGCAATGTCTCTCGCGAGTTCGCCACCTGCCGCCTTTAGATTATCGCGCGCGGTACCGACAGCAAGATCCCCCGTGTCTTTGATTGATTTATCAATTGCAGCAAGTTGTTCGGAAAGCTTGTCTAATCCGGCGTTCTCTCTAAATTGTTTACGCATGTCATTTATTGCGTTTTGAGCAGTTTCGATTCGAACTTTTTCTTGATTAAGTGCCATATCACGAGCGCCACCGGGCATCATTGATGTGCGGTATAGTTCGTGGTCTTTTTGGGCGTCCACGATCTCGTCTTCGTGCGCCTTGATATCGGCAGCGCGCGACGTTTCTTCCGATTGTCTGTTCGTTTCAGCAACCTCGACATTTTTTTCAAGCACTTCTTTTTGTTTTTGGAGCACGTCTGTCGCGCTACGGCGAACCATGTCGGCATCTTTCGTAGAAAGTTTAGTAACTTCCACGGCTCGCTTGGCGGCCTCTTCCGCAGTCTTTTTCTGAGTTTCGTTGAAGCTCGCTACATTCTTACCACCACCGACGGCCATTGCCGGTGCTCCAAGTTGCTTCTGAAGAATATTCTTGCCAATGTCTGTATTGGCAAGGCTAAACTTACGGTCGGCAATCCGGTCTGCGGTTTTCTTCTTTTGCTCGAGATTAGTAAGGCGATTTTGAAGGAACGCTTTATAATGTTCACTTCCAACATCACCCGGCTTAATCGATCCTAAGCGCCGTTGAGTGTTTGCAATGTCACCGCTTAATCCTTCGCTTCGTTTCGCAAATCCACGACCGATTAAGTTGCGACCAAGAACTCCGGCAAATCTCGATCCGAGGGCAATGGGTGTACCCGCGAATGCTTTTGCCATGTCAAACCCACCAATCTTACTCGCAAACGAACTCGCAATCTTGATCGACGCATAGAGCATGCCGAGGATGAGGAGGTAGCTGAAGAG
>JBBUCP010000006.1:0-1943 GCA_038057725.1 Patescibacteria group bacterium
CCGCTTCGTCCAATAACGAAGCGTCCTTTAGCCATGCTCGCATGGGTTCGAGCCACACGGCGGCGTTGCGTTCAAGCAAGAGCGAACGCTCTTGCACCGACTTCTTTGTGGACATCAATTCACGTTTGCGCGATAGATACTCGTCGCGCTCAATATCTTGCTCCACAAAGAGGTCGGTGAGGCGGACAATTTTGCCGTCCAAATCGGCAATCTTTGCCCGCATCGCTTGAACGGACACCGCCGTTGTTTGAGTGGCGTCAGCCGCGTCTTTCGTAGCCATACGATCTAATTTTTCCGCCCAATGACGCGGCAAATGAAAGCGGCTAAGCAGTGCGGAGAGTTGCGCGTCCAAAACTTCCTCGCGCAAGTACGCGCCCGCGCACTTGCCACGCTTCTTCGTACACCGATAGTAAACGTATCGGTGGACGTTTCCATTCTTTTGGTATTTGAATTTCTCCTCGCACGTTATCGAACAACCACACTCGCCGCACTTCAAGAGGCCGCAGAGTGCTTGCGGACTTTTCTTGAGTTTTTGCGCCCTGCCGCGCAGAGCCAAAACTTTTTGCACCTTGTCAAAAAGTTCTTTGGTGATGATAGGCGTGTGCTTTCCTTCATACATTTCTCCCGCGTAGCGGAAGTGGCCATAGTAAAATGAGTTGGAAAGCAACGTGGCCACCTTGCTCTTGTTGAGTGGACGTCCGCCCTCGCTCTGCCATCGCCGAGTCGGGTTCGTCTTGATTCCGTTCTCGAAAAGAAAGTGCGATGCATCTTCTAACCTAGAGCCGTTTTGAGCGTATAGCTCAAAGGCGGCGCGAACGACTTTCGATTTCTTTCTGTCCACAACGATTGTCTTTGTGCGCGGGTCATTGAGATAGCCGATAGGCGGGACGGACGGATAATGTCCGTTTCGCGCTTTCTGCCGCAATCCTCGCGCAACATTCACGCTCAACTGGCGGATGTATTCGTTCGCCATTCCGAACTCGACGGACATGATGAGCACATTATCTTGCGGCAGATATGTGCGGTCGTGCGTTTGTATTTGCTGAATAACGCTACGCTGTAAAAGCCAACTCACGCGCCCGCTATCTACAGGGTTGCGCGACAAGCGATCTATTTTCCAACAGATAACGCTTTGGGCTTCGCCGCGCTCGATTCGCGATAGCATCTCCTCGAATATCGGACGGCCCGGAATCTTTGCGCTGCGTTTTTCGATAAACTCCTCCGCAATCTCTAGCTCGTCGCGCTTGGCGAGCGCGCGCAATTCCGCCAATTGCGCTTCAATAGACAAAACCTGCTTGTCCTCGACATCAGTGCTTTTACGAGCGTAGAGAAAATATCGCATAGAGTTATTACTCCATATAGTATCATGCCGCGCAAATTGCTACCATGCTCGGACATGGATATATCAAAGAAATTCGGTAAAAGAGTAAAAGAACTGCGCGAAAAGCGCAGCATGTCGCAAGGCGACGTTGCAAAGAAAATCGCAGTACATCCGAGCTACATCAGTCAGATTGAGCGCGGCGTTCAGAATGTATCACTGAGAGGAATGGAGCGACTCGCAAAAGTTTTCAATGTGCCAATAAATACGCTACTGAAGTGAATTTTGGGGAGCCATCCCCGCCGTTTACAATGTTCCTCAAAACGGCGAGGGATGGACTACTCGTGCGCGGATGGGTTGGGTGGGCCAAGCACTCCACTATGTATTCGTTTTCAGCATTTGCATTCTGCATTTGACCTCCCCTCCACCCCTCCAAAAATCTTCGGCTTTGAATTCTTGCGAACCTCACCCTCCACGCGCGCGAAGCGCGCGGCGTGCCCGAAAATCCGTGGTTTTTTCTGCCCCCCGCCGCAGAAAAAACCACCGAAACCGATTTGGTCTCTTGTCTGGTGAGTATCTACAACGCTGCTCGAACTCATTTTAGCACCAACGCCGATTGACTCGC
>JBBUCP010000007.1:0-2475 GCA_038057725.1 Patescibacteria group bacterium
GCGTAAGCTCGAACGCGCGAAAGACATCCTTCGGCGGCGGATATGCTTTTTTTGTTTTGTATTCCTCACGCACAAAATCGGTTAACGCCTTAAAATACTCCTTGCCAAATTCTTCGGTCAAATGCTTTTTCCAGCTTTCCTCGATTTTCACATCCATGGAATGATTCTAGCTTTTCCCCTGCCACTTTGCGACCGTTACAAGAAGCGGTGTCGCAAGAGATATTGACGAGTACGTACCGGCGAGGACGCCGATGATGAGCGTGAGGGCAAAGTCTTGGGTCGCGACGGGGCCAAGGAAGAAGAGTGCGCCGAGGGCAATCAACGTCGTCATTGAGGTATTGACCGAGCGGACGAAGGTCTGCTCGATCGAGCGGCCGGCGACGAGTTCGAAATCTTCTTTGCGATGCGCCTCTTCGTTGAGGCGGAGGTTTTCACGCGTGCGGTCGAAGACAACGATCGTGTCGTGCACCGAGTAGCCGAGGACGGTGAGGATTGCGGTCACGAACAGCGTATCCACTTGCGCTCCCCAGAGGTAGCCAAAGATCGCGAACGCGCCCAAGGGAATCGCGATGTCATGGAGGAGCGTAACAATCGTAATGAGTCCGTACCACCAGCTGGAGACCGGTTTCGAAACTTTACGGAACACGAAAGCGATGTAGAGGACGATGCAAAGCATGACGAGCACGAGGGCGATGAACGCCTTCGAGCGAAGCTCCGTGCCGATGGACGGGCCGACATCCGTGAGACGTTCGATGGTGCCGCCTAAGACCGATGCAGGGAGCGCGTTGCGCGCTTTAGCGGAAAGCGGCGCCGCGCGCACGATATGCGCGCTGTCGCCTGCAGCACGCACCGTTACACTCTCGAGCCCAGCGTCCGAGAGCGCCTGAAAGAGCGCTTCCGACGCAGGTCGCGCGCCCTCGTAGCGCACCTCGACAAGCGAGCCGCCCGTAAAATCAGTGCCGATGTTGAGACCGAAGACAAAGAGCATCGCGAGTGCGGCCACGGTGAGAGACGCGGTGAGTGCAAAGAAGACGTTCCTGTATTTGATGACAATCATATTTGTATGCCGCTCCCGAAGAGGAACTTCACGAGCCGGTTTTCGCCCTTACTTGCGAGCGCCATAAGGAACGTGCGCGAGATGGTGAGCGCGGTGAGCATCTAGAGAATCACCCCAAGGCCAAAGACGAGCGCGAAGCCCTTGATGATGGACGTCCCGAACCAGAAAAGGATGATCGCGGTAATGATCGACGAGATGTTTGAATCGCGGATCGAGAGCCACGCGCGCGCGAAGCCATCCTGGATCGCTTCGTCCGGCGTCTTCCCTTTTGCAAGCTCCTCACGCATGCGGGCGAAAATGAGGACATTCGCATCCACCGCCATGCCTATCGAGAGGATGAACGCCGCGATACCGGCAGCCGTCAGCGTGACGGGAACGACTTTAAAGAGCGCAAGCGAGAGGACGACGTAGAGCGTGAGTGCAAGGATCGCCAAGAGGCCGGGCACGCGGTACCAGAGGATCATAAAGAGGGCGACAGCCGCAAAGCCCCAGAGACCCGCTAGTACGCCGTCTTTCACCGCCTCGCCGCCGAGCGTGCCGGAAACCGTCTGCGTCTGGACGAGCTCGATCGGAACCGGCAGCGCGCCAAAATTCAAATTGCGCACAAGTTCGCGGGCACTTTCCGCGGTGAAGGAGCCGGAAATGACCGCCGTCCCGTCCGGAATTTCTTCGCGGATGACCGGCGTCGAGATCGGCACGCCATCGAGGAAAATGCCGAATGTCCTGCCGACACCCGCCTTGGTCGTCTCGGCAAAAATCTTCGTGCCTTCGCTGTCGAAATGCACGACGACCGCGGGCTCGTTTGCAAGGCCGCCCTGACCGAACTGCAGTTCCGCGCGCGTGATGTTGCGGCCGGTGAGAATTGCGGGCTCGAACATGTCAATCGGATCTGTAGGCGCCCCTTCTCCCACCCCAACTTCCACGATTTCTTTCTGCATGCGAAATTCCAATGTCGGCGTCTGGCCGATCATTTCGATCGCCTTGTTCGCATCCGTCACGCCCGGCAATTCGATGATGAGCCGCTCTTCGCCTTCGCCCGCAACAGAACTTCCCTTTTCGCGCTGGACGATCGGCTCGGCGACGCCAAAAAGATTTACGCGGCGCTCGATGGTCTCGCGTAGCGCGTTCAGTGATTCTTCCTGGTCAGCCTGTGCGATTGCTGACGTGTCGGCCTTGTAGAGAAGCTGCGTGCCGCCGGAGAGGTCAAGCCCGAGGCGGAAGGGTCGGCTGCCGCTCACCTGCGAGTCATACACATACCAACCCACAAGGGCACCGATTATGAGTATGGCAAGAGCGGAGAGCCGATACTTCAACATTCGGCGTATTGTACTCAAATCCAGCGTTTAAGCCACAAGACGACTTACTGCGACATTAGTGGGATTTCTCGGCAAGCACGAAGAGGTTTTTGAAAATCATCG
>JBBUCP010000008.1:0-5516 GCA_038057725.1 Patescibacteria group bacterium
TGTTGTCCTTGAGCGCTTGGGCCAGGACTTCGACCGTTTCGGCGGCTATATGGTTGGTTGGTTCGTCGAGCAGCAAGACGTTATGTTCGGCTAGCACTACGCGGGCCAGGCGGACGCGGGCCCGCTCGCCGCCAGAGAGGACTTCCAGCCCGCGGATTTTCTTGCGTGGGAGCGATACATCAATCGAAAGCCCTGCGTACAAATCCTCCTCTTCGGCGACGACCTCGTCCTCGTCCATATCTTCCCCGCGCGCCTTCCGCACGCGCCGAGAATCTTCAACAAAAAGCCGCGCATTTCCCCCGCCAAAGAGCTTCACAAAAAATACGCCCAGCGCCTCGTTGATATGCTTCAATCCGTCCGTAAAGCGCTCATCGATCGTCTTTTCAAGTTCGATAATGATGTCCTTCAAAGACGTCGCCGATTTTTCCAAATCCTCCAATTCACGCGCGAGAAAGAGGTCGCGCTCCTGCGTCTGCGTGTATTCCTTCACGACCGCGTCCCCGCCGCCGACGCCTGCCTCCTCGATTTTAATTTTTAAACGCTCGATCGCGCGACGCCTTTTTTCTTGCTCGCCCCTCTCTTCCGAAAGCGCGCCTTCGGGAACTTCCGCCTTGTCCCATCCCTGCATTGCCATCCCGATGAGTGCAATCCCTTCGCGTACTTCTTCTTCGTAGCGCCGCTTTTGGTCGCTCACGTGTTCGCGCTCGGATTTGAGACTGATCAGCTTCGACTGCGCCTCGCGCAGCCGTGCTTCCACCTCCACCTCATCCTTTTCTGCCGCAAACGACGCCTCACGCGCGCGCGTCATCTCCGTCCGTATTTTTTCCGTTTCCGCCGCGAGTCGCGTTTCCTCCTCTTCCGCTTTTTTCAAATTCACCTCGAGCCGCATCACCGCATCCTCGACCTCCTTATTCGTGATCGGCGCCATGCCGGTGAGGCCATCGATAAACGCCTTGATCCTGCCGCGTACTTGCGAAAGGAGCGCCCGAATGCCCGCGACATCCTCTTGCGCTTCGGCGCGCTCGATCGCTTCTTCCACCTCGCGTACGAAGTCGCGCACGTGCGGTGCCGGGACAATCGCCTCGACTGTCACATTCGTCGCTTCCAAAGCGCCTTCGGCACGGCCCAGCTCGCGCACCAAATCCTCGCGCTTCCGCCGTGCGTCGCTCAATTTCCGCTGCAAATCCTCCAGTTCGTGCACCAACGCGTCGCGCGCGGGCGTCTCGCCCTTCCCACCCTTCCCGCCCTTCAAGCGTCGCGCTTCCTTCAATTTTTCCTCCAATTCCCGGATCGTCCCTGCCAGCTCCTCCACCTCGTCGGAAAGCCGCGTCGCCTCGTGCGAAATCCATGCATTCTCGCGCGCCAAATATTCCGCCAATTTTTCTGCCAATTCCTCTTTCATCTCGCGCGCCTTCTCGATTTTCTCCACCTGCGTCAGCAAGAATTTCAAATGCGGCGCAAGTTCACGCCGCAGCGATTTTGTTGTATCAATATTGACCGCCGTCTCTTCCAGTTTCCGCTCGCTCTCGGCCTTTTTATGCTGATACAACTTCAGCCCCAAAGCATCCTCCACCATTTCGCGACGCTCGCGAGGAGAGGCATTCAAAATCCGATCCGCCTCGCCCTGCGAAATTATTTGGTACCCTGATCCGCCGATGTTCGCGCCTGCGAGCAACCGAATCACGTCCTTCAATCGCACTTGCGAACCATTCAAGAGGTATTCATTCGCGCCGTCTCGATGCACCACGCGCTCCAAAATAACTTCCGAAAAATCAATGTCCAAAAGTCGCTTCGCATTATCAAACACCAACTTCACAGCCGCGCGGTTCATGCGCGGCAAGGCGGGCGAGCCTCCCCAAATCATATCCTCGCCGCGCTTCCCGCGCATCGACTTCATCGACTGCTCGCCGAGCACAAACCGAAAGGCGTCTGCAATATTTGACTTCCCGGCCCCGTTTGGACCTACCACGGAGGTAATCCTCGATTGAAATGCGAGCTCTGTTTTCTTGCCAAACGACTTAAACCCTGAAAGTTCGACTGACTTTAAGTACATAACGATTATTGTATCAAGAAATTCCCCTCCCCATATTAGACAGCCATCATTTGTACGATCTTTTTACATCTTTCCCCCATCAATCCTTTCACAACCAATGTGTCTATTTTACCGCGGCCGCGGTAAAATAGACACATTGCGATCTCCCCACCTATTCAAGAGGCAGGCCGAATTTCTTACGCCAGATATGATCATTCTCGATCTCCTCGACTACCATATACACAACCTCTCCCCGAAGTCGGGAATTAGTCTTTATAAGATTCAAAAGATCTTCGCACTCGTATGGATACACCCATACGCTGCTTTGCAGCTTCAGAAACCCGAGTGAAGAAAGCATGAGCCGTAAATTATCCCTCGTGAGCTTCCGTCTTTCTGGTATGTCAAAAATGACAACGCGCCACCGATTATCCCATTTTTGGGGCTTCTTCAGGCGCGCGGAACCTGACGATAACTTTATCAGCAATAATTCCCCTTTTGCAGTGAGTTCTGCTTGCGCCTTGTTACCAGAGCCGACAAATACTACAAAACCGCGTGCCGCCAAATTTTCAAGCGATCGACGGATCCTTGACGTGTATTGCGAGTGAGTACCGGATCCATACTTCAGCAATTTCAATACATTCGGTGCTGCGAGCGCGACCATAAGGACGCCTGCCGTGGCAATGGTGGAAAGAATCGCATGGCGGATATTTTCCTTTCGAACCCGCTTCTTTACCTTCTCCTCAATTAAACCCATATGTCTATTTTACCGCGGCCGCGGTAAAATAGACACATTCGTATCCACAACATATACGGGTATATATTTCATTAAAAAGATACCATCGCTGACGCTTAATGAAAAAACAGTGTTATTTTCTTCCCAAACAGCCTGCCCAGCCTCTTTCTAAAAAGGGCTGCGGTTAAACCCCGACAGCTCGATGGATTTCAGGTACATCTCCACTAGCGTACAGTGTTGAGCGGCTAGCGAAACACAAGGAAAACTCACTCGCGCGCTCGCGCAATTTCATCCGCACGCACCTTGATTTTTTCGTATTCTTGCGTGCTTTCTCTTTGGACGAACCCGTCTAAATCTTTAATATGGGCTCGCAAAAATTCTTCAAATCTTGGTGTATCGCCGCTCTCCAGAAGATCGAGGAATTGCCCGTGCGCATCAACGGGAAGCGCCTTGAGCAATTCGAGAGTGACACGCTCCATTATCGCTTTGCCGATTTTTGAGATCGCTTCTGCTTGCGCTTCCGGCAACTCACTTCCTACCCCCAAATCGGCGCTCATAGCGTGCACCAGAGAATCATTAACCAATTCCGCGAGCATGTTTTGATCACTCATATAACGGTATTATTATAGGCCGGGAATATATTTCTTCATATATTTTTCCCAAACGCCGGACGGCTCCGGCGGCGGAGGCGCAAAATACGATGAGAGAATGCTCGTAAGCTTTATGCTGCCAATCGCGATAGCAGCAGTCGCCGCGATATAGACGCGGCTTGCGCTCCGTTGGGCAGATTCACTATCATACCCGCGCCGGCGAAGAGAACGATAATGGGCAAAACCTGCAGTCGCACCTAACCCGACCGGCGCGACTACGTTCCACAAGATCGTAGGCAGCACGCCCTTGGTTGCAAGAAGAGCAGTACTGACTCCTCCCGTAAACGCAACACTGCCACCGATGTACGCGCCAAAGACTGCAAGCTTCTGGTATGCCGGCAGTTGGTCATACGCATCCCGAACATACGCGTACCACCGTTTTGTCCTCTCCAAGACGTCCGGTTTAAGGCCCACTTGCTCCAATTCCTCCCGCGCCATTCGTGTACGTTCCTTTAAGGCGGTGTCGAACGCTTGGCTTTTACGAAGAACTTCTTGCGACCCTGATTCAATCTCTTCTAATCTTTTCTGATGGCCGTGAGAGTCGGGAGAAGCATCGGCAGTTTCTTTTGATATTTTTGGATCGAGTTCTTTCTCGCTTCCGGCCGAGGGGTCTTCCGGAAAATAATATCCATCTTTATCGGGATGCAACCTTTGCGCTGCCGCATCAACCACAGCGTCAGCAGCGACTGGCGGGGTAGGCTGCTTCGCGGATTCGTCTTTTTTCCATTTTTTTGTAAACGATTCCATCAGTCTTTTCCCCAGTTGATCCAGGGTACTCTCAGGATTTCCTTCTTGCTCACGCCTTTTTTTGTCTTCCTGCAGTAACTTTTCCAAGCGTTCATTTTCGGCACGAGCGCGTTCCGCAACCAAACGCATTCTTTCAGACGTTCCCCTTTCACTGGCGTGCGTAGGAAGTGCCTCTGGCGGCACCACAGGACTGCTGCCAAACATCGGTGGCAACTTTCCTCTGGCCGGCCCCGAAATTGACCGGCGCAGCGGTATTGCTCCCGCATCCGCGAGTGCTTGACGTAATTCCTCTTTTCGACGTACCTCCGCCTCTGCAATAGCACGATCCCACTCGTCACCCAGTGGCGTCGTGTCTTTTGATTTCACCTTCTCCTGCACCACTGCAATTTCCTCTTGCAATTTCTGCTCCTTCGCTTCCGTCGCAGCTTTCAATTCCGCATCCCACTTCTCATCAATCGGCCGCACGTCCTCCTTGATTTTCCGCCATTTTTCTTCCACCCACAGTTTGTCTTCTTCTTTTTGCTTTGCCTGCTGCCGCTCTGCAGACAATTTCTCCGCTTTCTTTTCGGCTCTTTTTTGCCAAAATGAGCCCTGGTTCGCTTTTGACGCACGCGCAAATTCCGCTCTCTTTGCAGTGGCCTGTGCCGTCTGTTCCGCCCTCGCGCGTTCACGCGCCGCCGCCTTTGCAGTTTTTTGCTGCGCACGCTCTGCTCGAACGTCGGCGAGTCTCTGCTTCGCCACAGTCAATCTTTCTTGCGCCGCACGCAATCGCTCTGCTTTTTGAGCAGCGCGTTCTGCTTCTCGTTGTCGTTTCAATTCCGCCCGCACTGCTGCCTGGGCCGCTTGTTCTTGTTGTTCCCTTGAGGCTCGTTCCATCGCGAGTTTTCGTATGAGCGCAGCAGCCCCAATCTTGTCTGCATTTGTAAACGGTACTTCGGGTATACGTTCCCCACGCGCTTCCTTCTCCTGTCGCTCCTTTGTAAGTCGACGGATCAAGTTTGCTGCCCCAATTTTTTCCGCATTGCTCATATGGGTAGCATCACGCCACGCCCTGTTCTAATTTGTGAATTTCAGTCTTGGTCGCTTCGTATTCATCTATTGCGTGCCGGTGAATAAATTCCGCTGAGTTAGGAATATATTTCGCGATGAGCGCATTCATTTCGAGTGCTTTCCCGCTACCCACCAGAGATTCAAACACGGGATGCTCGATAGGTGGTAGTTCAGCAAGAATTTCAATAACAATCCGTCGCATGATATTTTCGCCGAGTTGTATAGCAAACGCTTCTTGGTCCGCAAGCTTGCTATTTTGCAACCCACACTCTGCAAGAGCTTTTTGCATGAATTCTTCGTTGAG
>JBBUCP010000009.1:0-4601 GCA_038057725.1 Patescibacteria group bacterium
AATCGGCCGCGTCGATGGGATCCACGTCGCACTCGTCGGCGATCTGAAATACGGCCGCGCACCGCGCTCACTTGCATACCTCCTTGGCAAATACAACGGCGTGCGCCTCACGCTTGTCTCACCGAAAGAACTTGCCTTGAGTGACGAGATCAAGGAATACCTTGACGGCCACGGCGTCGATTACCAAGAAGCCGAGATGCTCGACGGCGCGATGAAAGAAGTCGACGTCGTGTATCAGACACGCATCCAAAAAGAACGCTTCCCAAACAAAGAAGAATACGAGCGCTTCCGCGGTCATTACGTGATCGACCGTCCGATGGCCGATTCGATGAAAGAGGGTGCGATTATCATCCACCCCCTGCCGCGCGTCGGCGAAATCGCGCCCGAAGTCGATGACTCGCCGCATGCTGTGTATTTCAAGCAGGTCGGCTACGGGCTCATGGTTCGAATGGCGCTCCTGAAAATGGTATTATCAGAGGCATGACCGATACGATTCCGCAAACAGAAGAAGAATTCCGCACAAAGCTGACGCCCGAGCAATATGCCGTGTTGCGCGAAAAGGGAACCGAGCCGGCATTTTCCGGGAAATTCCTGCAGGAAAAAGGGAAGGGGACTTTTAACTGCGCCGCATGCGGCAATCCGCTCTTTTCTTCCGACACAAAATTCGATTCTGGAACCGGTTGGCCGTCGTTTGACGACGCGATCCCGGGCGCCGTGAAATTCGAGAGAGACGACGCGTATGGGATGAACCGCACCGAAGTCCTCTGCCCCCGCTGCAACTCCCACCTCGGCCACGTCTTTTCCGACGGCCCGACGCAGACGGGAAAGCGGTATTGCATCAATTCTGTCTGTCTTGGTTTTGAGGAGAAGGAATAACAGGTGTCTCTTCGTCCACGGGTTCTTCTTCGTGCGGGAACGTGATTTGTAAGGCAAACATTGCTCCGGCGCCAATAAGAAGTGCGGCGACATGCGCATACGCGCCGCCGTGAGTGCGCACTGAATGAAGCGCGTGCGGCAGAAGGTCGTGGAAGACGACCGAGAGAAATCCGCCGGCAGCAATGCCGCTCAAAAGCGCGACGATGAATCCGAGCGATGAGAGGTATGTTGCAGCGAAAATTCCGATAAGAATTGTTGCCGAGACCATGAGATTGCGCGTGAGCGCGTCGCGGTGCGAATATCCAGCTTCACGCAACACAAAATATTCGGAAATTTCCTGCACCGCTTCGTGCAAAAGAACGCCGACGGTAGCTGCAATACCCACGTAGATATTTGATGCGAACGCGCCGACAAGAAGAATGCCATCACCAACATTGTGCAGAGCGTCGCTGATAAGCACGCGGCGACCATCGATCGGGGAGTGCGCATGGTCGTGCGCGTGTCCGTGGTGGTGGTGCTTCGTGGGGAGGAGCCAGTGGATGCCTTCCATAAGCGCAGCGCCAAGCAAGACGCTTCCGACGCCAACAATCCAACCGCCTTCGTGCACTGCTTCTTCGGCAAGGTGATAGGCAATGAGAAGGAATACGCCGGCCGAGAGAGTAGCGAGGTAGGTGAGGTAGCGACGCATCCACGCGCCAAGCCGAGCGGAGGTGAAAATGACGCCCACAAGCGACGTCGCCATGACTGCGAGTGCGGCGATAAGCGCCGCGCCGGTATGCATGCGCGCAGTATAGCGGTAAAATACACGGATGAGAAAGCTGCTTGCCGGTTTCTTGGGAATAGCCGCTCTTTTGCCAGCTGTGCTTTTCGCGCAAGAACTCGTGCAGGACACGGTTATCACGATGAAGGCGCGGGTCGTCGAGGTCGTTTCCGAGCGTTCGGAAACCGTACAAGGGACTGATCTGGAACAGACCTTGCAGACGATACGCGTCAAAGTTCTCGATGGCAAGGAAGTGGGGGCGGTGCTGACGCTCGAAAACGATTTTCTCGAACTTGAAGTCGGCGATGTGTTTTACTTGAACCACGTGACGAACGCTCTTGACGCGACGGATTATTACAGTCCGGTCGAGCGGGTGCGTACGCCGGCACTTATCGCGCTTACGCTGTCTTTTATCGTTATCGTCATCATCTTCGGCGGAAAACAGGGGATGCGGGGCCTCCTCGCGCTTTGCGCGAGCTTTGTGTTCATCGGCGCCATGCTCTCGGGCATCATGCATGGATATCCGCCGGTATGGGTGGCGATGGGTACGGCTTCGCTCATCGTACTTATCGGATCGTATGTGACGCACGGCGTCAATCGGACGACAAGCGCGGCCGTCGTCGGCATGATCGTCACCATCGCTCTGACCGGCGCACTCGCCTACGGTTCGATCGCGTTCACAGGCCTTACCGGCTGGAACAGCGACGAAATCACATACCTCAATTTGAATACGGGCGGGTCGATCGACCTTGCAGGTCTCTTGCTTGGCGGGATTCTTATCGGCCTTTTGGGGATCTTGTACGACGCGGCGATCGGCCAGGCGGTTTCGGTGGAAGAATTGGCGCGCGCAGGGACACACTACTCGAAACGCGAGGTGTATACGCGGGCGCTACGCATCGGCCGCGAGCACGTCGGTGCCTTGGTGAACACGCTCGCCATCGCATATGCGGGAGCTTCGCTCCCGCTCCTCCTCTTGTTCTTCGGCGCCGGTGAGATTGACATCGGCCTCACGCTGAATCGCGAACTTTTCGCGACAGAGATCGTCCGCATTCTCGTGGGTTCCATCGGACTCGTCCTCGCGGTGCCGATCACGACAGCTGTAGCCGTATATATGCTTTTTGGCCGTATTCTGCCGCACACCTCGCACGGCCACTCGCATTAAGCGGAAGGTTTAACCTTCCCTGTGGCTCTGTTGAGTGAGACGGGGGTGGGGCTCCGTCGCAAGGCCGGAGGCGCTTGGCGCCGAGGCGGGGGTAGCGGAATTTTTCAGGAGAAAAATATCCGTGACCACATACAAGGTTCGACCCTGTAAGAAGCCATTAATCGGGCGTGGTAGAATTCGAGCATGCGAAATGCATTCGTGATAACAGGCATTGGGGCGATAATCCTCGCGGGCGGGTGGGGGTATTTGGCACGGATGAATACGATGGCCGCGCAAAACCCTGAACCCGCGATCGCTCCGGCGCAAAAGGAAGCAGACACAAAGAATCTTCTCGAAGGACAAGGTGCCGCGATCGGTGATGAAAATCTCGCCACCTTCAAATGTGACGGCGGAAAGACAATTACGGCGGTCTTTGAGCGCGACATCGTCGGCCTTACGCTCTCCGACGGCCGCCAGGTAACGCTTCGCGAAGCCCGAAGCGGCTCGGGCATCCGCTACCTCTCCAACGACCAGAAGATCGAATTTAGCGGGAAGGGGAACGAGGGCGCGCTGGTAGAAAATGGCACAATGACCTATGTAAATTGTCTCGCCTCAAATTAAACCCATGCTAGTATATCGCTCATGAGCAGTGGCGACGAAATACGCGACGAACGGTTGAAGAAACTTGAGAAGCTCGCAGAGGCGGGGATGGAGGCGTATCCCGCTTCGACGGTGCGCGACGCGTCGAACGCGGATTTTCTGGATACGTTTGAGGAGCGCGAGACAAGCGGCGACATGGCGACACTCGGCGGTCGCGTCATGTCGCGCCGCGGGCAGGGTGGCATACAGTTTCTCGACCTGAACGATGGCACGATGAAGGTGCAAATCGTCGTACAAGGTGATGAGATGGACCAGGAATCGTTCAAGCTCTTTTCGGAAACGGTGGACATCGGCGACTTTATCGAAGTGTCGGGAAGCGCCTACACAACGAAGCGCGGCGAGAAATCGCTACGAGCGCTTTCGTGGAAGATGTTGGCAAAATCTCTTTCGCCGATTCCGGACCAATGGTTCGGTCTCAAAGACGAAGAGAAAATTTTACGCGAACGATATCTGGATATTTTGCTCAATCCAGAAGTGCGTGCGATGTTTCTGCGCCGCGCTAAATTCTGGCAAGTCACGCGGGAATTTTTACTCGATCGTGGGTTTTACGAAGCCGAGACACCGATTTTGGAAACGTCGCCCGGCGGTGCGGATGCACGTCCGTTTGAGACAAGGCACAACGCGCTCGACATTCCGGTATCACTGCGCATCTCCCTCGAATTATGGCTCAAAAGGCTCCTCATTGCAGGATTTCCTAAAGTTTTTGAAATCGGCCGCATCTTCCGCAACGAAGGCCAGTCGCGCGAGCATTTGCAGGATTACACGCAGCTGGAGACATACGAGGCATACAGCGACATGAAAAAAGGAATGGTATTCGTACAAGATCTCTACCGCACGATCGTGAAGGAAGTGTACGGGAAGACGCAATTCGAGATCAACGGGCACCCGGTGGATTTCGACGCCGAATGGCCTGAAATAAATTTTGTCGAAGCAATAGAAAAGGAATTCGGCGTAAACGCGATTACCTGCACCGAAGCCGAAGCGCTCGACGCGGCGCGCGGCGCTCGTGTACTTGCCGCGGAAGGTGACAATAAAGCGCGTGCGATTGATAGCCTCTGGAAAATGATCCGCAAAGGGATCGCGGGACCTGCGTTCCTCGTCGGCGTACCGGTGTACTTGGAGCCACTCGCGAAGCGGTCGGCGTCGAATCCCAATATCGTCGAG
>JBBUCP010000010.1:0-5899 GCA_038057725.1 Patescibacteria group bacterium
GCTCCGATGCTTAACTACAACGAAATCAAGCCTGGCGTCGCGGTCCTCGTCGAAGGCGAGCCGTACGTCTGCACGTGGAATAACATCATGCAGAAGCAGATGCGCCGTCCGGTGAACCAGACAAAACTGAAGCATCTCATCAAGGGCAACTCGATCGAGTATTCCTTCCAGCAATCAGACAAGCTTCGCGAAGCGGAAATCGAAAAGAAGCCCGCGATGTTTATCTTCCACGACGAACGCAAAGGCCAGTGGATGTTCCACGAGGCGGCCGACAAGTCGAAACGCTTCTCCCTTTCCGATGAAATGATGGGCAATGGCGGCCAGTATTTGAAGCCGAATACGGAAGTCGAGACCGAATCGTTCAACGGGAATATTTTCCACGTAAAGCTCCCGATCAAGATGGAATTGAAAGTGAAAGAAGCGCCGCCGGACGTGCGGGGCAACACCGCGCAAGGCGGCTCAAAAATCGTCACGCTTGAGAATGGCACAACTATTAACGTCCCTATGTTCATCAAAGAGGGCGACATGCTGCGGATCAATACGGAAACCGGGGATTACGTGGAGCGGGTCTAATCTGAGGTGATATACTCAAAATAGAATTCAGTCGCCCGAGAAAGGACGCCTGAAGAGGGTGAGATTCCTTTCTCACTCGGGAGCAGTTGGGGAGCTGCCTTGCCCTCTTCCTTATAAAACGAAATGTCCGGCTTCTACCGGACATTTGTTTGTGGTTACTTCTGAATGTACGCCAAAAGCCCCATAAAGCGTGCGCGCTTTACCGCTTCCTCCACCATTCTCTGCTGCTTGGCAGTGAGACCACTTTTACGGCGATCCATCACGCGGCCGTGCGGGTTGATGAAATTCTTCAGAAGATCGACGTCCTTGTAGTCGATGTGCTGGATGTCGTTCTGCGTCAAAATGTTATTAGTTGCCATAGGAATAGTTTATTAGTTTCTAGCGACTAGAATGGGATGTCGTCGGGATTAATGTCGTCTTTCGGGTACTCGATGCCCGCTCCTCCTGAAGAAGGCACGGAATCCTGCCCTTCGTCCGGTCCGGCATTGCGCGGCCCTCCTCCACCACCGCCCCCAGCACGTGGGCCGAATTGCACGCGGTCAGCTACGACTTCGGTGCGATACATCTTCTTGCCGTCTTTTTCCCACGAGCGCGTCTGTAGGCGCCCTTCGACAAATGCGCCGGCGCCTTTCTTGAGGTATTGCGAGACGGTGTCCGCCTGGCGGCCGAAGACGACGATGTTGTGGAATTCTACCTGCTCCTGCTTCTTGCCGTCGCGATCCTTGAACGTGCGGTTCGTCGCGATCGAAAAATTCACGACGTTCATGCCGCTCGGCAGTGCCCGCAATTCCGGGTCGCGGGTGAGGTTGCCGTAGAGAAGTACCTTATTCAAATCCATACTGCACAGTATATTATTCTTGCGTCAGCGTCTCAAGTGCCTTTTCGAGATCAACTTCGGAGACGGCTTCTTTTTCTTGCGCCGCCGGTGCCCGGCGCGGCGCGGCCTTGATGATATCGGTGCGCTTCACTTCGCGCAAGGTCGGCGCCTTGAACTTCGCGCGCGTATCCTCGCGGACGGTCTTGAAGACGATTGAGCGAAGGATCTGGGGATTTCCCTTCAAAGCCTCGATGAGCTTTGCGGCGCTCGCGGTCGAGGCCTCGAATTTGAGCCAGCCGAAGTAGCCGCGATCGTAGGCGATATGCTTTTCGCCTTCGCGCTTGTCCATTGCGTAACTAAGCTTCATAAGGCTCGGCGCACCTTCGGCAATGAAAGAACCGCCCAATTTTTCGATTTCCGCGCGGACTGCGGCGACAACCTTCTCGACATCGCCTTCGGCGACGGTAGGGACGATGTGATAACCCGCCTCGTAGACGCGGGTGACGATCTCATTTTCTTCGTTCATTTCTGCGGTCATATGTGCGAGCAGACTAACACGAGCGGGTGAAGAGAGCAAGAATCTAGCGCCGGGTTGGGGCGCTAGGCGTTTTCCTCTTGTTTTCTCCTCCTACTTTTGGATTGGTGGGTCGGACGTACTCACGATTGGGATAGACAGCGCCTTTCTTGCAACTTCTTCGAGCCCGCGGGCGTATGAAGCCACATACTCATTGACGAGCTGCTGGGCGCTTTTGAGATCGGGTGGCCCCAATGCGACTACTACTGGCCCCACGATGACTGCGACCGATCCTTGTACAACCACGATGTCAGGCATGACGATGTCTCCGGTTGAGGTTTCCTTCCGCGGTAACAGTAACACAGATCCCCTACCAAGGTTAAACACGCGCTGGGCGCTCATATCGCCGTACCATGATGAGCGAAAAGGCGCCGAAAACCAGGAGAAAGCCCCCGCTCGCAAGCAGCGCAAACTGGAGCGAATATATGTCGCTTGCCCACCCGGCGATCGGTCCGAGGATTGCAAACAATGCCCGCGAGACGAACCCTTTGATTGAAAGAACTGTAGCGCGGAAATCAGACTCCGCATGTTGCTGCACATAGTCCTTTATGATCGGCTCTTGCAGTCCCCGAATGATGGAAAAGAGAAGCATTGCCGGTATCAACCAGAGTGAAATTGAACTGCCGAGAATCCCGAATCCGATGACGCCCATCAGAAGCAAGATCCACAGTGAATGCAACCGGCCGAATCGACCTTCAAACGAATGTGCCGAAAGGCTCGCGAAACTGACAGCGAGCATGAGCACCGCCCATATGAAGCCAAAGTATGCGAGCGGCACTCCCGTATCCTGCAGATACGGCTGCCGGAACCAGACTAAAATGAGTCCGAGTGAATTCACGATCGCATAGAAGAAAATGAGCCACTTCAAGAACCGATTATGGTGAAGCGTATGCGCGATTACTGACCGCATATTCCACAATGCATGTTCCGGAGAGAGCATTCTCCGCATCGGTTCTTTGAGCGTTAAGGCGACGGGAATAAGGAAAAATGTCACGGCAGCTTGCGCAACAATAGGCGCTCGCAAGCTCATGAGCGCGATAAATCCGCCAATGATACTCGCGACAGCCTCCGCAAACGTTGATGCGGCAAGTAAATTCCCCTCGCGCTTTTTATACGTATCTGTTTCCTTAATTTCGACTAGCGTGTCGTACAATAGCGCAGAATCAGCTCCCGACTTGAACGCATAACCGATGCCGAGGATAATTTCAGCGACAAGGATCGGCCAAAAACCGTATGCGAACGAATACACGACAAACGATATAAATGCGCAGATAGTTCCGATAACGAGTGAGGCTTTCCGTCCGATCTTGTCAGCAAAGTATCCGCTCGGGATCTCAAACACCACAATTGCGACGCTGAACACTGATTGGAGGATGAATATTTCTGCCATCGTGAGCCCATTTTCCTGAAAAAAGAGAACGATAGTCGGCATCATGACCATAAATCCCCTTCCCGCGCTTAGCAGGTAAAGTTTCCAGACATTCGCACGAAGTATGCGTTCGTTCTGCATAGATTATCGAGAACCGCCGATACCGAAGAGACGTACAGCGTTGATGAGAAGCTGTTCACGGACCTTTTCGACGTCCTCCCTTCGGATTTCGGCGATTTTTTTGACGACTTCGATGACGTATGCGGGTTCGTTGCGTTTGCCGCGGTACGGGACGGGTGCGACGTACGGCGCGTCGGTTTCGCAAAGAATGCTGTCCAAAGGCGCGTTTTTGATCACTTCGTCGTAATCGTGGGTAAAGGTGATGACGCCCGTGAATGAAAGCGTAAAGCCGAAATCGAGGAATTGTTTCGCGATATTCCAGTCTCCTGCGAAGAAGTGCACGTCCCCTTTTACTTTTGCCTCGCGCTTCAAGATTGCGAGGGCATCGTCATACGCGTTACGGATATGCAACATCAAGGGCTTCCCGAGTTTGTTCGCCAAATGAATCTGCTGCACGAATACTTCTTCCTGCGTCTTCTTCGTGTTTTCTTCGAGACGGATGTAATCGAGGCCGCATTCACCTATTGCGATCACCTTAGGCGACTTCGCGAGCTCCTCATACGCCGCCGCGTCAAACTGTTCGCCGCGCGAGGTAAAGGCCTTCCCGCCTTCGCCTAATTCCTTCTCATCATGATACGACTTAGCAGTATGTATCGGATGCAAGCCAATCGTCGCGTACACGTTCTCGTATTTTTCCGCGATAGCGACGGCATCCTTCGAAGTATCAAACTGCGTCCCCACCGTATTCATCGCCACATCAGCTTCAGCGGCGCGCTGAATAGCTGCCTCGTTGTCGTCCTTAAAGGCCACAAAATTCACGTGCGTATGTGCGTCGAAGTAGCGCATATTATCCAAGGAGCGCCTTTCGATCCTTTTCCCATTCTTTCAAGAGCGCAAGATCGCGCGCGCTCCAGCGACATGCGCCACACATTTTGTGCGGCTTACAGAGGGCGCACGAGTGTTTTTTCTTTTTCATTCTCTTACGCATACGGCAGTGTTATCGATAGGTCGTATCCCCTTTAAAGCCTATTTTCGTAATGATATTCCCTACCGGCGTTTTTACAAACTGAATTCGTATTGAGCCGACACGAATCCGATACTCGTTATTGCGTCCACCTAACTTCGCGCAGTCGAGATTTTCCAATTCATTGCGCGTAATACGTGCAACGATTGGCATAATGCGCTCCCGCCTCTCGCGCGAGAGCTTCAGTAGAAATTTACTTACCTTGTCCATGAAGCTGCTTTAGCGCCGCAAGAACCTCTTCCGCCGGGACACCTCCTTTACGAATCTTCGTCAAATCCAAATCTGTCCATCCCGGACCGTCGAGTTCATCAAGGTCGTACTCGACTTCTTTCGCGGGAACGACGGCAAAGATCGGCTTCGAGTGTTTGAAGATGGTGAATTTCTTCCCCTTTTTGAGCGCGGCGATGTATTTGCCGGTATTTTCGCGAAATTCGCGCAGGCCGACATTTTCCGATGAGAGTGTTATTTTAGCCATGTGGAAAGATTATCAAATGATACTCTTTTGTCAATCGGCACTCTGTTGCCTGGTGGCATCGAGGCGGCAAAATTCACGTGCGTATGTGCGTCGAAGTATTTCATAGACGAGTGGGTTTCCCTGTGTAGAACATCAACCCACCAATTTTGTCCCGATAGCTCCCTTTACGATACCAAAGCACATGTTTCTTGATATCCGTGTCTATTTCTTTTTGCTCCTTCTTGGTCGTAAACTCCTCGCGCTTTATATAGCAATGGCCTTGCATCACGAACATCTTTCCCCTCTTCTCGAAATATATCTCAGCCAGCCTATTATTGATGAGTGCAAATGCCCATGACATATCCACCGATCGTACTCGGTTTCTGGCGAATTTCAATCACATGATCAGATGAGAGACATTTACATGTGTTCCTTGTGATTGACGGTCGTCAATCACAAGGAACACAGATTCTCGCGCCCTTTCCGTGTTTTTATTGCTCGGTGTATACTTTTGAAATGCTAGCTTTCCTCGATTTCTTCATGCCGCCATTCCTTGGGATACTTATACCTATCATTATAATCATAGTTTTTGTGGTCATTGTTCTTCACGGGAAAAAGGACGGCGAATCCACCTTCAAGGCAATCCTGATCGGCTTGTTCTCCGCACTTATTTTTCTTGCGCTGGCCGGTAGCGCTTTTTGGGTCTGTATGAAAGATAGCAAACCAGGCGACCCAACGGCTTGCACGGGCCTTTATTAACTCTTGCCGACGAGGACTGCGATCCGCCTTCCATCAGGCAATTTTGACCCTTCTGCCCATTCCGCCCTTGTAACCGCATCAGAAAAACCATACCCTTTCGGTTCGACAAACCACCCCCCAGAATCGCCGTTCGCATTTTTCTCGATAAGGCCGTGCTTCTCAAGCACCGGATACAGTTTCTCAACGAATTGTTTCCTCGCGTCGCTTTT
>JBBUCP010000011.1:0-2880 GCA_038057725.1 Patescibacteria group bacterium
TTGGCCGCGAGCTTGAGAGGCAAGGTGGGAAATTTCCGGACCACCGGGATAGGGAAGGCCGAGCAGTCGCGCGACTTTGTCGAACGCCTCGCCGACAGCATCATCACGTGTTTGTCCGATAAGTTCGTACTGCATCCATTCACGAGAAAGCACCAATTCCGTGTGCCCACCGGAAATGAGGAGCGAAAGGAGTGGAAATTTGAATTTTACGAGAGCCCCGTCTTCACTCGCCGACATCATGATGTGGCCCTCCATGTGATTTATCGCAACAAGTGGCAATTGCCACGCATGGGCGAGAGCTTTTGCAAAATTGATTCCAACCCAGAGTGTTGGCTCGAGTCCCGGCCCGTGCGTGACAGCAACCGCATCGATGTCCGGCCGCGAATATTTTTTGAAAAACTCGACAAGGTGCCCGCGCAAATCCGTCTCGCGCGTAAGAATCTCATCTATATCAGCTGTTGTCCCACCGGCAACGAGCATCCCGGCTTCTTTCAATACGGTCTCAAGAAGTGGTACAAAATTCTTCTGATGCTCGCGTACGGCCATGTTCGGATAAATGCCGCCGTACTGCGCATGTGTCGCGATCTGCGAAGCGACAGCGTTGCCAAGGATCGTGAACGAAAAACCTGCCCCGTTAGAGGCTGCTTGCGGCTCTCTAATGGGGTCAGCGCCAAAATCGCCCGACGCCTCAATAACCGAGACGCCGGATTCGTCGGCCGAACTTTCAATGGCAAGCACCCTCATAGAGGGGAATACTACACAAATCTAACGCGATTACTACTTATGGCTTTTGTGGTTGATGAGCGCGCTTACGAACATGATGACGCCGCCCATGCCAAGGATCCAGGAAATCCAATCGAGCATATCGTATTGCGAAACGGGAAGACTAAACATCGCCATGTAGCCTTCAAGCACGAACGACGCGACAAAAAGCGATCCGGAAACGATAAAGGGCTTGTCCTGCAGAGAGATGTGACTCATGCACACAGCATGCCGCATTTCTGCACCGCGGCAAGCATAAACGCCCAGTTTCTGTGGACAATGCGGTACAATTATCCAAATGGAGTCTCCCCGGAAATTGAGTGTCTTTCGCATTTACACGGATTTTACGTTGCGGCACCCGTATCTTTTTGCATGCGTCGTCGTAAGCGGCATTACGCTGCAGGCCTCAAGCTTGGCCGCCCCGTTATATCTGCGGCAATTTTTCAATATGCTTGCCGCGAACTCGCCACAACCGGAAATTGTCAGCAACTTGGTCCAGATTCTTACCGTCGTCGTCGCGATCTGGTTCCTCGATTGGCTTTCACACCGCATACGCGATATGAGCACGATGTACCTGCAGACGCAGGTAATGACCGGTATTTTCACGTCGTCCTTCGCGTACCTCTTGGGCCATTCGCATAATTTCTTCATATCGCAATTCGCGGGCTCGCTTACGCACAAGGTCAGTAAGTTCTCACGCGCGTACGAGACGATGTTTGATAGCGTGATTTTGCAGTTTATGCCGACACTGCTTTTCGTCGCAGGCGCGGCAACGATCCTTTTCCAGCGCAATCATGTTCTCGGCACGGCGCTTGCCGCCTGGGCGGTATGTTTCGTCGCGTTCCAGGTATTCGTATCATATCTTCGGCGTCCCGTACGTGCGGCGCGCGCCGCAGCAGACACGAGAGTGACGGCAAATCTCGCCGACGCCATTTCAAATCAGGCGACGATCATGCTCTTTTCGGGCGCAGCGCACGAACAGAGCAGATTCGAAGCAACCGTCAATTCATGGCGTCTTGCACTCATGCGCTCATGGCGCGCAGATTCCATGATATGGGCAAGTATCGGGCTTTTCATGTTAGTTATCGAAGGCGGCCTCATGTTTGGTGCGTTGCATTTCTGGAAACAGGGACTTCTCATGATCGGCGATTTCGTCCTCATTCAAGCGTACCTTCTCACGACATTCGACCGCCTTGTTTCAGTTAATCGGGAATTGCGCCGCTTTCACGACGCCTATGCTGATGCGAACGAAATGGTGGAGATCCTCGGCACACTCCACGAGGTGTATGATGAACCGGACGCGCAGCCGCTCGTCGTCTCGAAAGGCGAATTGAAATTCACCACCGTCGATTTCCATTTCCACGAAGAGAAGGGGGTGTTCAGGAATTTTAATTTACATATCAAGAGCCATGAAAAGATCGCCCTTGTTGGCCCATCCGGGGCGGGGAAGTCGACGCTCACGAAATTAATTTTGCGGCTTTTTGACGTAAAGAGTGGCACGATCGAAATTGACGGGCAGAATATTGCGGGCGTTACGCAAGAAAGTTTGCGCAACGCGATCTCATTTGTGCCGCAAGAGCCGATCCTCTTCCACCGCACACTTATGGAAAATATCCGCTACGGCAAGCGCGATGCAAGCGATAGTGAGGTGATGGAAGCCGCCAAAAAGGCGTATTGTCACGATTTCATTTCGTCGTTGCCGCTCGGGTACGGCACTTTCGTGGGAGAGCGCGGCGTGAAATTATCCGGCGGCGAGCGCCAGCGAGTCGCGATTGCGCGGGCGATCCTCAAAAATGCACCGATTTTGATGCTCGACGAAGCGACCTCGAGCCTCGACTCCGGCTCCGAACTCCTCATCCAGCGCGCGCTCGCGAATCTGATGACGGGGAAGACGGTGATCGTCATCGCGCATCGCCTTTCGACGATCATGAAAATGGATCGCATTATCGCGCTTGCAAACGGCGCGGTCGCCGAAGAAGGCACACACGGCGAGCTTCTCAAGAAAAACGGGCTGTATTCGGAATTGTGGCGCCACCAGGCAGGCGGGTTCCTTACCGACGATGATGAGAAAGTGGTAGAGTGAGGCATGCTCGAGACGCTTACAGCACTCCTCACAAC
>JBBUCP010000011.1:2890-3392 GCA_038057725.1 Patescibacteria group bacterium
ACCTCGCGGGGCAGCTCGCCTGGTCGCCATTTCCTATTTTTCTCGCCGCACTCGCGGGCACTGTCATTTCCGATACGCTATGGTTTTTCTTTGGGAAATTTTTCTCCGGCCGTTTTTCCGAAGTGAAATTCCTCAAAAAAGAGCGAGAAAAAATGTCGGGCTTCATCGCGCGGCTTGTCGGCAAACGGCCGCTCGCGGCCTTGGTCATGGTCAAATTCCTCTACGGCAGCCGCGTCGCGATGATCTTGTATTCCGCCTCGAGCGGCATTTCGTTCTGGGCGTTTACGCTCTTCAACGGGATCGGCGCAATCATATGGCTTCTGGTTTTCATTCCGCTTGGGTATTTGGCGGGAAAGGGCGTGAGCCAGGCCGCGCCGCTCCTCGACGCACTTCCCGGGGCGCTTGTGGTGCTTGTCATCAGCATCATTATCTTTAGAATCGTAACGATATGGATGGAGAAAAAAATGCAAAAAGAATAACGGCAATCATCCCCGCATACAAC
>JBBUCP010000012.1:0-1916 GCA_038057725.1 Patescibacteria group bacterium
GATGACGAGTAAGAGCCCCTGCTTGATATGGAATTTCACGAACGGGTCGTTCTTCGCGACGAGGTATGAGACAACGATGAGGGGGCCGATGTAGGCGAGAATCGCAAGGACGGTATTCGTCTCTTTTTTTGCTTCGTGCTTCGCTTCCGCTTTCGGCGTCTCGTTCGGTGCGTGTTGTGCGCCTTCTTTTGGCTCTTGATCTGGCTGTCCTTCCTCCATGGGAAATATAGTATCATGGAGCTATGCGCCGTGCACTCATCGCAATCCTACTTATCCTCCTTGCCGGAGCCGCATTTGTGTTTTTTGGTACAAAGGACGAAATCGATGTGACACGGATCCTACTTGAGGGGAAGTGGGTAAGCACTGAAGACGCGAAATTCACCCGCGAATTCAAATCTGACGGCACGATCATCGATGCGTACGAAGGCTCCGCGCCGGACACGAACGGCAATTGGACGCTCTTTACAAAAGAAATGCCGGTCGAAGGATTTACGGGAGAACTCGAAGACGAGCCGATTTACCTAGCAATCGCGATGCCAGAGAGCGAAGCCTTGTACTTCAAAATCACAAAAATCGACGAGGGCACTTTGGAGATGGTGTATCTCAACCGCGGTGGCACGCTTTCGTTCACGAAAATAAAATAGTATGGGATTCCTTGACGCAATCCTCCTCGGCATCGTCGAAGGCCTCACCGAATTCCTGCCCGTTTCCTCGACTGCGCACCTCATCCTTGCATCGCGCGTTCTCGAAATCCCGTCAAGTGATTTCCTCTTGAGCTTCATCATCGCCATCCAACTCGGCGCCATCGCGAGCATCGTTATTTTATTCTGGAAAACCATCCTGTGGGATTTCGAACGCATGAAGCGCGTCGCGGTGGCATTCATCCCGACGGCACTCATTGGCTTCTTCCTTTACAAACTTCTCAAAGAGGTTCTTGTCGAAAACCTCGCACTCATCGCGCTCGCGCTCCTCGTGGGCGGCGTGATCCTCATCGTCTTCGAATATTTCCACAAACGAGAAACGGCAACGGTCGAAGCGGAAGGGCCGATGCCGTACACGAGTGCGCTCGCGATAGGCCTCGCGCAATCGCTTGCGATCATCCCCGGCGTCTCGCGCGCGGGCGCGACTATTCTCGGCGGCCTCCTGCTCGGAGTCCCGCGCAAGGAAATCGTCGAATTCTCATTCCTCCTCGCGGTGCCCACGATGTTGGCCGCAACCGGCTACGACCTCCTGAAAAGCAGCGCCGCATTCGCGACAGGCGAGTGGGAACTGCTTGCCGTCGGCTTCTTCGTCTCCTTTGTTGCCGCCTATATCGGCGTCCGCTTTCTCGTCCGATACGTCCAAACGCACTCGTTCGCCGCATTTGGTTACTATAGGATCGCCCTCGGATGTCTCGTGCTCGTTGTCGTTGCGATGCTATGATGAAAGGGTGAAAGGGCGCATTACGCAGCTGCAGAGGCCGCACTTCGGCCGCGATATCCTCATCATCGCGACGAGTATCTCGCTTGCTGTTTTTATAGCGCAGCACGACCTCGTAGCGCGCTTTATGAATACCGTCGGTTTTCTCCCCGTCGAAGCATTCATCGCCGGATTTTTCTTTACCTCGCTTCTTACGCTTGCGCCCGCGGGCGTCGCCTTTGCGGAAATGGCGCAGGCCGCACCGGCGATGCAGCTTGCAGCGTGGGGCGCTGCGGGAGCCGTCATCGGCGACCTCCTCCTTTTTTTCTTCGTACGCGACGCAATTTCAGATGACGTGATGGCGCTTCTGCGCGGCTCGTGGCTGCGCAAAATCAAGGTGCTTTTCAAGACGCCGTTTCTTTCGTGGGCAGTACCCGTTGCGGGCGCGCTCGTCATCGCGTCCCCCTTGCCCGATGAAGTCGGCCTCGCGATGCTCGGCCTCTCGAAAACCGACCTCC
>JBBUCP010000012.1:1926-2587 GCA_038057725.1 Patescibacteria group bacterium
CTTCCTCATCCTCGTTTCGTACGCGATGAATTTCCTCGGCATACTCATCATTGCCCTCGCCGTACACGCCGGCTGATTTTCAAACATGGAACTGGAAAGAAAAATTGCTGAACTGGCAACGGGCGCGATCGGACGGAGAATCTTCCCCGGCTGCGTCGTCGGCGTTGTGCACGACCATCTCCGCTCGTTGCAGGCGTTCGGAAAGCATACCTACGAACCAGACTCGCCGCAGGTAAGAGAAGACACGGTGTACGACGTCGCCTCGCTTACCAAATCTGTCGCACTTGCGACGCTTGCACACCAGCTCCTCGCAACAAAAGAAATCTCGCTCACAACGAAACTCATCGAATTCGTCCCTGAATACCAGGGCGGCTACCGCGACGAAATCACCGTGCGGCACCTTCTCACGTACACCGTAGGCGGCATCCGGCTCTCGGAATTCACGGAAGCGGGTGCGGATGAAATCATGCGTGTCGCGCTCAATTTCCAACCAACCCACCCGCCGGGCGAGCATTTCGAATATTCCAATGTGCCAGCGTTCCTCCTCGGCCTCCTTGTCGAGCGCCTCATGGGGCCGCTGGATGTCGCCGCAGCGGCCCATATTTGGAAGCCGCTCGACATGTCGGCCACAACATTCCATCTCCTGGGCGAAAATCCCCAA
>JBBUCP010000013.1:0-4152 GCA_038057725.1 Patescibacteria group bacterium
AACAGCGGCGTCGTTTATTACTTCTGGTCGCAAAGGCATATTTTTAAATAACCGCTCTTCGATTCGGATCAAGAGCGCCGTGCTGCTATCGAATTTTTCCTCCATATCTTTTGCGTGGCCTTCGGCCCAGCGTCGTCTCGACCGCTTCTTGAGATCCGCAACACGCTCGCGCAGCGGCAATATTCCCGATGGACCGACGCGCATATCAGCGTATTCGCTTATCTGTAGCTCAATCGGTCCTTCCTTCCAAATATGTTCCATGTGCGAGAAACTGATTCCTCGCATACAATCAATGACAGGGTTAGAAAGACCGATTTCGGCTGCGATGGCAAGCGTCGCGACATGCTCGTCTGAACCATAGACGCGGGCGAAGTCGTCCTGCACTTGTTGCCAATGAGAGATATTCTCGACCCCCATAAGGCCAACAAGCGGCCCGGAAGGAGAAAGATCAAATTTCAAAATGTTTCCCATGTCGTGGAAAAGGCCAGTGAGGACAACATCTCCAACGGCAGCACCCGGAATCCGCTCGGCAAGCAGTCTTCCGACTGCCGCCACGCGCAACTGGTGCATCTGCAACCAGGGCGGGATGCGGTACTCCTCGTAGATTTCCACCGGTGTGCGCATCCGACTATCGTACCAAATATGAAGAGTATACTGTAGGCATGCACCCGTTTTTCAGGAAATTCTCGCACTGGACGAGCGAGAAAGTGGGATCCCCGTGGGCGTTCGCTGTTGCGGTCGCGGCAATCCTCGCCTGGGCGTTCTCCGGCCCCTTCTTCGACTTTTCCGAAAGCTGGCAGCTCATCATCAACACGACGACGACCATCCTCACCTTCCTCATGGTCTTCCTCATCCAAAGCACGCAGAATCGCGACGCACGAGCCATCCAGCTCAAGCTCGACGAACTCATCCGTGCGATAGACCCCGCGCGCAACACCCTAATCGACATCGAAGACATGGAAGACGAAGAGCTAGAATTGTTGCAACAGGAATTCGTAAAATTCCGCGCCGCAAAGATCGCACAGATCAAAGGGAAACGAGACTCTTAATTGCGCGGCCGACCGGACTCGAACCGGCGATCTATTCCGTGACAGGGAATTGTGTTAACCAGCTACACCACGGCCGCATGTGGATACAGACTTCGTATCGCCCTCTGAAATATCTTGTATTTCCTCGGTAAATAGAACCCCGTATCAGGGGCAGTATTATACATTAATCGGTATAGTGCAAGGCTCTTTCCACAACAATATTCACTTACTTTTTCGACTCTTCAAAAGATGCCACAGGACGTCAATTCCGGAGAGAGGTCACACATAAATCGCTGCTGCGATTTTGCGCGATCCTTACAGGATCAGTACACCTTAAGGATTTTCTCTTCACGAGTACGTTCAAGAAAACCTCTCAAGGTCTTGCGAGGCTCCACGTATTCGCCTCTCACCCGCCTGGCTAGCCAGCGCCTCCGGCCTTGCGACGGGACCCACCCCCGTCTCACCCAGACGCTGTTCGTGATCATGAATGGGACAACTCCCTGCGTGTAGGCGTAAGCAAAAAGCCCGACGGCGCTCAAGAAATTGATGGCATCGTACCAAAATCCCTTCGCCCGCATGTAGCCCCATTCATTGCCAGCGAATGCGGCGAGCGCCATGAGCGCCGACCCGATGCCGAGGATTTCGATGGGGTGCATTTGTCCGTTGTAACCTGTGTCGGGGGACGGGAACGATCCGTCGACCTGTGGGTTATGACTCCACCGCTCTACCAACTGAGCTACCCCGACGTCACTAGAACTTACTATACTTTAGGCCCTCAATCAATCCAAGAAAATGGGGTCAGGTCATGCCCCACAAAAAAGTTGGCCCGGTGTGAGCCGCGAGCGCGCGTAGCGACTCACACCGGGCGCTCTCATTTGAACTGGCGCCGATTCATCCGCGCGAGGGAGCTCGCGGGGTATTCTCGGCGTCCTCCACTAATTACGCGTCCTGCTCTTTTAATTTAATGGCCGCTTCCGGCGTAGACACCGTACGCCCCATGACAAACATCCTCATAAGCCCCCACGCAATGAGCCCGTATACTGCCATCGCGAGGAGTGTCGTCCACTCGAATACGCTACCCTCAATCCGTGTCGATTTGAATACATTGAGAAACGGGGCTGCAAAAATATAAGTTACCGAATAAATGAAATGCGTAAAACCTGCATCCGGATTTGCGCCGAGAAGTCGAAAAACGAATCGAAACAGTAAAAGTGCCTCGAGAACGCCGAGCACATACCACACTATCTGTGTACCTCGATAGAGCGGTTGTGTACTGGGAGAAGTAGATGAGTCCATATTTTTTGCGTAATTACGAGAGTGATAATTCGACTCCTATTTCGTCTTAAACGATACTGCGGGGCCGCGGACCGTATTCACACTATTTTGTGCAACAACACGAAAGTAGTAGGTCGTTTTCGGCGTGAGCGACGAGAGCACGGCTTCCGCAGGTTCCTGATTTGAGCTTGCGCCTGCAGACGCGCGCACTGTTGCGGTGATCGAAGCAGGACTGAAAAGCGAATCGGTGCTGTACTCAAACCAATATTTCGTTTCCGCACCATTCGGGTCTACCACGCCGCGCAGCCGTGCTGTCGAGGTGCCCACTTCAATCGCAGGGCGCGTAGAGACCGCTGGCGCGGTCGCGGCGGCTGGCCCGTCTGTTTTAAAGTTCAAAAGAGATCCGTTGACTGTTCCAAATTGATTTTGAGCGTTCAGTCGGAAGTAGTAGGTCGTCGCAGGATCAAGATCGGCAAGCGACACGGACACAGGTACTTTGACGCTCCCCGTCCCCACTCCGGTCAAAGCAGTAACCGAACCTACGTTTGCCGTTGTGCCATACTCAAACCAATAGTGCGTTGTGGCTTTGTTCGGCGTCACCTCGCCGCGGAGTGTCGCTGCGTCCCTCGATAGCGCATTCGCGGCTATTGATTTTGCGGTCGGGATTCCTCCAACCGGCGCGGGCGTGCCTTCGGTGGTCTGAAATGTATATGACGAACCAGAGACAGTGCCGTACTGGTTTTTGGCCGTCAATCGGAAATGGTAGGTCGTCTTTTTCGAGAGCCCCGTGATGTATCCGGTCGCGGGGATTGCGGTATATCCAGATCCAATGTTTTGCTTCGACGTGTTGCTCCCTAAGTCTGCGGTAGTACCGTACTCATACCAATAGCTCGTAAAGTCACCGTTCGGCGTGACGGTACCCACGACGACAGCGGTCTCGTCTGTAGGAGCGACATTGGTTTTAGTAGTGACCGAAGGAGCGCTCGGATTTCGAGTAGTGTCGGTCGTCTCCCCCTCAGTATTCGTGGAGGTGTCTGCCTCTGGCGCCGGCATATCCGCGTATTGAGTAATATAGATAAATCCGCCTGCAATGAGTACTACGACAACCATGCCGCCAATAAATATGTTTTTCATAAAGCGATTGTACCCAGCGTTGATGAAGCCTTCATGAAGAAAAGAAGTGGATCTTCCCCTGCTCTCAAAGACTAAGCGCGTGCTCTCTTTGGTGCGTATCGGCGGAGCGGCAACCGCAACCGCATTCCTGAAAGTTCATGAAGTCTTCATGTTTGTTTGAAAGAATGTATTAATAGAGGGAGAAACACAACCTGCCCTTATAAGATCTACATCGGCATACCCCATGAAAATCCTTATCGTCGAAGACGAAGAAAAGTTGGCCGAAGTCCTCGGTAAAAAAGGTCGTCCCGTCGATCCCCGTGCCAAGAGCACGGGGCGTTCGCGGAACGGCACCGAGGCTTTTTTGCTGGAAGCCGCGTGGCCCCCGGCGCATGTACATTTGAAAAATACGGCGTATAACCCGATTTCTCATAGCACTTCTCGTGGGTACGACATACACTGCGCAGCAACTCAATCTCTATGAAAAGACAGAAATCCCTTGCTGTCAATAAAGCCATCCGTGGCAACGTATTCCCTGTCGTTGGTATCGGCGCCTCTGCAGGCGGGCTTAACGCGTTCAGTGCGTTCCTTAAAGCAGTGCACCCAACGAGCAATGCAGCCTTTGTATTTGTCCAACATCTCGATCCAAAAAAGAAAAGTCTTCTCCCCTCCTTACTTTCGAGAGTCACCGACATCCCGCTCACCGAAGTGACGACGACGACGAAGATACAGGCAA
>JBBUCP010000014.1:0-1451 GCA_038057725.1 Patescibacteria group bacterium
ACATAAGCCCCGGTCAATGTCGGCGATAACTATAAGATGATTGTAGTTATAAAATTCAGCTATTTGCTGGAAACTCTGCGCATATCAAAGTACTCAAGTTGAGTGAAAATCTTTGATCGATGACCTACCCGAAAGGGGTGGTCGAGCAGACAATCAGCAGGGAAGGCTCGCGCAAGCGAGAACCCTCAGAGACTACACGCTGAACTCGTCCTTCTTAATTGAAGAAAGCGAGATGATATAGTCCGACCTTTATGGCGACATAGAGAGTTGCTCGTAGCTACTGTTAATTCGCGAGCAGATTAACAAAGGAGAATCGTCCTAAGGTTTCGCCCCTCTCGAAAAGAGGGAGGCGGAAGGACTAGGACGATATCTACCTATAAAAAACGCTGCCTCATCTTGTAGCAATGCAAGAAGGGTCCTAAAAAATAAACATGGCTGTATCGGAGAAAAACCGCGCAAGCGGAAAACCCCGAGGGAAGTCGTCATTGACCCCGTAGAGATCACACGCCGTGCCCCTGCAAAGGGAGAAGATATGATCCGTTGAAGGACTTGACAACGAGCGAAATTCCTTGTCTGGTTACTGGATAGCCAGCTGTGGGAGCAATCCCACTGAAAAAATCCGGCTTATAACGGTGGAGCCCAACGTCTTTATTGCGCACAACAAGGCGCGCGATGACAAAGGCAGGGTAATACCGTGGGAAGTCGTCTCGAAAGAGATTGACCCCGTAACGACTTATGCACCACTAACTAGTGGCGCATAGATAGCATTGAAGTACAATTACTGTATGGATAGCTATAACACGCCGGCTCTCAAAAGAGACTTAGCAAATTATTTCTCGGGTTATGTTGATGGAGAAGGTTGTTTTTCGGTATCGTTTTCTAAACGACCGAAACTCACCATAGGATGGGAAGTGAAGCCAAGTTTTTGTGTTGGTCAAAATTTTGACCGGCGCGAAGTCTTGGACTTGATGCACCGATACTTCGGTTGTGGCCATATACGCCGCGATTGGGGAGATCGGACGCTTAAGTACGAAGTGAGAAAACTCGATGACCTTATTAAAAAAGTCATCCCGCACTTCAAGAACTTTCCCCTCAAATCAGCAAAACAAAAAGATTTTCTGCGATTTGCAGAAATCTGCGAGAAAATAGTGAAGCTAGAACATCGGAAGAAGACGACGCTGCGCAAAATTATGCGCGATGCGTACACGATGAATGGATCGGGTAAGCGGAAACGCTCGCTCGAATTCTTACTGAGCTCTCTTGAGAAGAAGATATAGTCTAATGCCGTTAGAAATAACGGGAGTGTGAAATATCGCGCAGATATTTCAATCAAACACATGAAGTTCAGACGCGCACGAATGGTATAACGAGTTGGGAACTGTCTCGAGGATTTGCCCGGTGAAAATACAAGGGCGGTGAAGATGCCGCCTTCCTGCAGCTAGACGAAAAGA
>JBBUCP010000015.1:0-3487 GCA_038057725.1 Patescibacteria group bacterium
CGACACAGGTCATGTACATGATGTAGTAATCCTTTGACCCGTCCGCAGGATCTATGAGGACCACCGATGGATCGTTGACGGGGCCACCGTATTGCGATGCATCGATCACTTTGCGAACATTAGTACACGGTCCACCAGTATACGGACAATCAGAAACATAGATGTCGTCTTGATAATCTGGAGGCGCGAGCTCGTACCATCCGCCAAAATACATGCGCATACCGCTTCCCCACTTCACTAATTCCGCCGAGTAGAAATCAGGTGTGAATCCCGCAGGGTCAGGTCGTTCGCCGTTGAGGATAGTGGTCTGGGCGACAGGCGGCATCAGCGGAGATTGATATCCGCATATAAATCCTGTGCCTGTCGTGTGTGGGCCGAGCGTCCCGACGGCCGGATTCGCGTGGACCCACCACGAGTACCTTTTGTTCGGTGTTACCGCTACCGTATATGACGTGCCGACGTACCAATCTTCGATCTTGAAAAATTCGCTCGCGCCGTCGGGGATGATACGGATGCCGTAATTCGCGGCATTCGCCGATGCGTTCCATGTGAGAGTTACTTGATTGCCCGTCGCATTACATGACGCGGTAAGGCCGGTCGGCGCGACCACGGGCCCGCCGGGGGCTGGAGCAACCGTCACCGTCGCCTGGCACTGCACGCTTCCTCCTGCGCCCGAGACCGTGGCTGTGTAGGTTTTTGTTGCAGTGATGTTGGTGAGTTGTTTCGTGCCGTTGACTGCGATGGAGCCGATGCCCTGATCGATCGTCGCACTGGTCGCGTTCGTGGAAGCGAGGGTCAGCGTTGAACTGCTACCGGATTGTACTGATGTCGGGTTTGCGGCGAGGGTGCACGCAGGGGTCGCAGCTGTCGTTTGCGAGCAGTTTGCGTATTGATACGATCCCGAGAGACTGCCATTGGTACACAGGCGCCGTTCAGAAACGCATTGTTGGCCGTGCGGCACGCTCGATGACTGATACGCAGTGACGGATGCGGTGTGGAGAACCGGTTGATTATTGAAGGAACACGGCTGGCTGCCATAGCCGCCGCCAGCGCACACCCGTGCGATTGCCGCGCGCGTCACGGGACCTACCCTGCCGTAGCCGGGGGCCCATGGAGACACTACCTTCTCTTGCCTCTGGAACGTTTGCACGGCAGCGAGCGTGGCTGGTCCGAAATAGCAGGTGTCGTTGCCTGCAGCGAGAAGATTTTGTGCTATGAGGAATTGCTGCAATTGCTTCACATCGCTCCCGCGCATGCCGTATGAGAGATCGCGGGTGAGGTTGGGGCATTGGGTTGCAGTGCCGAGGACGGAGCCGAGGTTGGGGACACTGCGGGCGTGGGAGAGGAGCGGTATAAGGAAGAGTAACGTAATCGGGATGGAAAGGAGGATTTGTTTCCGCATAGTGCTCATTGACTTTTCATCCATAGCGTATAGTATACCTGTACAAATGCCTTCGGGCTGCCCTCGTAAGAGGGAGAACAAATCAAGAAGGTCGTCAGAGTAAGTCTTTGACGGCCTTTTTGATTGCTTCGAAGATCTTCTTATCGAGAACGCAGATCTTGTTTTCGAGTCGGCGCGTGTCCACGAGCCGTACCTGCGAGATAATTGCCCGCGCCTCCTTGCCGTCGATCACACCCACGCTCACATAATAACGATTTTTCTTTGTCGAAGTTGAAAGAGGAACGATGAGACACACGAAGGCGCTAAACGCCTTTAAAACCAATACGGGGCGTGAATGTTCGACCCCGGTTCCATCTTGTTCAAATCCGACGTTGATTCCAAGTTTGCACCACCAGACTTCACGAGCACGATACAATCGACCCGATTCTTGTGCGTCAACACGCTTTTTCTGCTCGTTCCAGCGGTCGAAGTCCTTCAACATGCGAAAAGTGTATCATGCACGTCCCGCGCAAAATCCGGCTTCAAGAATTTCTCTATCGCATCGGTGTCCGTAATCCCCCGTTTGTGAAGCAGCGTCGTTACCAAATCCGAAATCATTTGGGGATTGTATCACTAGCCCCGTCAGCCCCCCTTACCGGGAAATCCGCACTTCGAGCTTTGCACCGACTGCCGTCGAAACTTTCGAGAGGAAATCAAGCGTCGGGTTCCCCACGCCGCTCTCGAAGCGCGCAATCGCCGATTGCGTGGTCCCGACGCGGCGTGCGAGTTCTTTTTGCGTCACACCCCTCTTTAGACGCGCATCGAGGATGGCACGGATGAGATCGTATTTGGGCTTGAGTGCGTTGAATTCCTTTCGGAATTCAGGATCACGCATCGATTCGCGATGCCAGTCCCGCATATCGATATACTTTTGACCATTTCTTATTTTGTATTTCAGCGCCATATACCATGCATCATAGCATATATGCTATCTCACGCGCAATAGGCCGCAAATCTTTTTCTCGCAAGTGCAACATCTTGAGGACGCAGAGCCGAACGTTGTTTCTTAAAACCGAGAACAAGAATTGCTTCCCCTCTGCAGAATCCATACAAGATACGAATCTGCGGACGTCCTTTACGTCGCAGTTCCCATAGGCCATTTCCAATCGGCTTCGAATATGGCATCGAAAGCTCGTGACCGTATTCCTCAAGAAGTGCGGTAAGACGCCTGACATCCGTTTTTACGGGAATCTCAAGAGTATCTATAAACTCTATAACTGATTCGAGAGCAGTAACTTTCATGCATAAGCATCCATAATTCCCCGTTTGTGAAGAAGCATCGTTACCAAATCCAAAAGAATTCGGGGATTGTATCATTTTTGTTCTCAAAATTACTCCGAGCTCATCCTCGAGAAAGCGACCCGAGAATTTTCAATACCTCTGCCTGCGTCGGCATACTGACACCATCTCCTTCACACACAGAAATCCATACCAGGACAGTTTCGGAACGATCCGAAGGCGGTACACGATAATATTTCTGTGCAGAGCATCCGGCGTCTCCTGTTCCATACATTTGCCACGAGCTCCCGTTCACGGTGATAGTTTGAGGTTCTCCGGAATTCGGAAGAGGCGTTGGTTCGAAAACACCCGATGTAACACTCAATTGAACATGCGGCGCATATTTTACGGGAACAGCGATGCTCGCGTAATACATCTCCCCGCTCGCAACGACCAATTGCGTAGGTTCAGCAGGTGGCTCACCCAACTGCTCGTCGTAGCCTACAAAAGCACCCGAATTCGTGTCGTCATTTTCTTGAGTTGTCGGGGGAGAAGAATTTTTTGAAGCAGGGTAAGTCTTTTGCACCGGCTGAGTCTTGAAAATATCCGAATCACCCTGCGGGAGAACGACCGCATCGCTCTTTGCCGCCTGCTGCATCAAAACCGTATAACCGAGCGCGCCGCCGAGAACGACAACTAGGCCGATGAGAAGCGCGACTGCGACTGATCCTTTTTGGTTCATGCGGATTTAGTTAGGTAGGTTTTTTATTGCGTACAGCTTGTAACCGGCGTGCCTGTCACCGACCAGTAACTACTGCCCGACGAATA
>JBBUCP010000016.1:0-7797 GCA_038057725.1 Patescibacteria group bacterium
GGATTGATATCGCATCAGGCGATCCTGGGAAAATATACGGAGTCGTGCCAGGCAAATGGGAGCGTCAATATTCACACCCCATCATCATAGAATTCGGAGGAAAAAGTTTTCCAATTCGAGCCGGCTTTATGCGCGGACTTTCCAAGCATGGCTATGGCATACTTGGTCAAGCGGGATTTTTCGATCAAGTGCAATCGGTAAATTTCCGCAAGAAGGACGGTTTTTTCGACATAGAAATGTAATTTGGCATCGGTCTGTCATTTTGGCGCGATATACTATTGGTATGGCGGGAGAACGGCTGACACCGGGTGGCGCAAGCAAGCGGGAACGCATGAAGCAGTTATTGCTTACGGCGGTTGCCGCGGCGACAGGCGCAGCGGGCGCGGGCGCTTTGAATGCAGCACTCGATACTGATTGGCGCGATTTAAAGACACCGAGTGAGAAGATAGACCGTTTCCGCACGGGACCGCGAGGTTTTGATACCGACGATTCGTTCCATGGCGCCGCGGCGGAAAGGACGCAGGGAGATGAACAGTATTCACATGCGGAATACGTGCAGTATATATTTTCAAATACCGTTCCGGTAAAGATGTCGGAAAGTATCCGCGATAAACTTGCTGTCGTATCGTCCGGGATCCCGGCGCAAGAAAGCCGGTACAACAATAATTTGCCAACCAGCCGGTCTGGCGCAAAGTACATTTGGCAACTCTCGCCGCCAGCGATCGACCATCTGAACCGCATTTTGAAGACGAACGTAAAACTTGACGACACGCAATCACTGAAAGTGGCGACGCCGCTCGCGTTTGCATATTTTGACCATGTCTTGTATCCGGCGGTGAAAGATCCCGCCGAGCGCGTGCTAACGGCATTCGGCCTCGGGGAACATCCGGAAGCTTTCGAGCAATTCGTCACGTATTGCATGATAAACGCGTATAACGCCGGGCCGACGCGCATGGCGCAGATGCTCGACGCTTTCGTCGCGAAATATTCGCCGAGGCACGTGCATCCCACATACGAATACACACCACTCTCGCTCTTCCAATCGTTCGCAGAAGTCGCGCTTCGGCCGCCCGGGTCGTTAAGCGACGGTTATAAGCACGAAGCGGGGGAATACGTGTTCCGTGTGTTGGCAGGTGCGGAAGCGTTGAATGCCGAATCAAAATTCGAATTCGAGCAGACACTCGCCGAGCGGGTCGTCGCGAATTCGAAACACTCGCTGCATGTATTGCTGCAGGAAGCGCTGAAGCCCGTTGCTGCGGGGGTTGTGGGTGGAGCGCTTGGCCATATTGCGGGTAACCTTGCGACAAAACAGGGAGTGGGTACCGGTTTGTCGCGCCGCACGGTGCTTAAAGCAGGCGCCGCTGCGGCGGGAGGAACGCTTGCACATCATGCCTACAAGGGGAATCTTGCGACGCCACAACTACCCGATATTAGTTCGTGGATGTGGTGGCGGAAAGCCGAGAAGAAGCCAGCGTCTATGGCGCTTTTTGAGGATGGAACGAAATACAGGCCCCATGCCACACGGGAACGTTTGAGTGCGTTTGGCGGAGCATCGAAATTACTGCCAAGGCAGGTCGCGACGCCTGACCTCAAGCCGTATTTGAGGAACCTGACGACTTCTGGCGTGGTGGAAGAAGTGAAAAAGATGAACCGCATCACGGGGGAGGATGTCGCGAAGCAGACGGCCGCCTATCGGGCGCTTAGTTTTACCGTGGGCGCGGTAGGGAGTGGATGGCGATGCCGCGGCGTGGGGATGGGCGCTGCGCAAACCGGTGCGAACGATGCGCGGTACTTACGTCTCACCGGCCCGGGCGGGGCAGTCTTGAAGAAAATCACAGCCGAATTCCAGGTTGCATTGAAAAACGCCGGGCTTGCTGATGGCTGGCGCATCCGGCCCATCGTGAATAGCCTCCTGCGTTCAGATGGCTCCGACGGGACGAATAAAGGCGTCGTGGGGGCTTCAAGGAATTCGCCGCACCCGGTGGGTATCGGCATTGATTTCTCAATGTCCAAATTTGACGTCATCCACGCGCAGACAGGGGAATTTTTCATGACGAGTCCGACTCAAGGTGAAAGAACGACAGACGCAGCGTTCGTAAAGAAGCTCCAGGACATCCTTGCTGGAGTCCTTGTCAAAATGCACGGGAAAGATTTCACGCTGACGTTTGAGCCAAAAGCAGACCATTACCATGTTTCCGCGGTTGTGCCCAAGAAAACCCCGTAATATCGCGGACCACGGGGAACTTGTGGGCTAAGGGTAGTTTTGCTATGCTATTGACATGAGGCAGATCGTACAGTTCAATATTACGAAAGCAGGGAGCTGGTATACCGCTGAAGGTATCGATATTCCTGCCGTCACGCAGGCAAAGACGTTGTCGAAATTAAAAAAGAATATCCGCGAAGTCACTGGATTTTTTCTTGAGTCGGAGGAATAAACTATGCAATCCACCTATATATACGGCCGGCATGCGGTGAAGAGCTTGATCGAAAATGCGCCTGAGAGGGTGCAGGGGGTGTTTGTTTCGATTGGGGCGGAGAAGGAATTTGCGCCGATCTGCAAGGCGGCGCACATCCGCATGGAGCCGCTTGCCGACCATGATTTCCGCAACGAGCTTGAGGGGGCGGTACATCAGGGGGTTGTCGCGAAAGTCGCGATGGAAGGGCTTGTCCTCGACTACGACCGGTTTATGAACTCGTTTACAGCTGACGCTTCGACGTGTCTCGTCCTTTTGAATGAAATTACCGACCCTCACAACGTGGGCGCGATCATTCGCTCTGCGGCCGCGTTTGGCGCGAAGGCGGTTCTCATACCAACGCACAATCAGGCGCCGATTACGGGAGCTGTTGCGAAGGCTTCGGCGGGAATGGTGTTTGCGATGCCGATAGTCGCGATCAATAACGAAAACCAGACGATCGAGGACTTGAAAAAGCGCCGCTTTTGGATTTATGGATTGGCGGGAGAAGGGAAGAATGAAATTTCAAAAGAAAAATTCGACGCGGCAGCATGCTTCGTCGTCGGCTCCGAAGGCGAAGGCCTCCGCCCCAAGACCCGCGAACACTGCGACATCCTCTTGCGCGTGCCGATGCACCCGCGCACCGAATCGCTGAATGCATCAGTTTCGGCCGCTGTTGTTCTCGCAAAGTGGTCTGAACAGCATCCTGAGTCGCTAAGATAAGCTTTAGGAATTTTTGAAGAGGACTTGCGCACGCGCGTAGTCGTCGTGGGTGTCAGTCTCAACCCATTTCATGCCCGTAATGTCCACGGCGTGGAACGGGATACCTTTCTCGACGAGTGTCGTGTAGGAGTCGTCGTAATATTCCTGGTGGTTTGCCGGATCTTGCATCAGGCGTTCAAGTTCTTCAAAGAGAACGATCCCTGCTTCCGCGCCGATCTTTTCAATGCCGATCGACTCGCCACGGGATTTATGCGGATCCAACTTCTTGCCGACCGCAATGACGGCATCGGTACCGTCTGCGATGACCTTCACTTCTTCCTTATCAAGGTGGATGTTCTTGTCGATACAGAGGCACGTTGCGTGCGGGCTTGTGAGAAGCTTTTCAAGGACCTCTGGTTCAAAAACGACATCAGCGTCGAACTTAACAAAATCATCGCCTGCAGCAAATTCTTTTGTCAGTAACAGAGAGTACCCAGTATTGGTATTGAGATATTGGTCGTTGTGAATGAATGATACGGCAAGGCCAGGATACGTCTGTGCGAAGTCACGGATATCGTTTTCGCGGTACCCGGTCACGATAGCGACATCGCGGATCCCGTTTTTTGCGATATTTTCCAGCATGCGCTCGAGCATCGTCTTTTCAGCGACCGGGAGTAATGACTTGTGGCTTGTTTCCGTAAGGGGGCGTAGGCGAGAGCCGATACCTGCTGCAAGGATGATTGCTTTCATAGTGTTATTTGATTATTTGCGTAATGGTAAATGTAATTCCCCTGGACGGGAATGCAGTTGGGATCCCCGCTGATAGAGGCGTAGAAAGGCGATGCAGACTTGCGCAAGTGCAATGGCCAGAAGCGCGATGTCGAGGCGGCCGATAAGCGCAAAAAATGCGATAATGAGCGCGAATTCTGCCTCATCGACCGCAAAAAACATCCTGTTTTTGATCCAAAGGACTTCGAGTCGGTTCTTAAGCGATTCTCCGGCACGTGCTTCTTTCGCCGCAAAATCCGCATGCACTTCTGCGCGTTTCTCCGATGATTTTGCGAGATATTCAGGATCCGCATTGATACGCGAGAACATCGTCTCAAGCTTGATGTAATAGCGATAGTTGAAGAAGAAACAGGCGGTGAAGGCAAGAAAGATAGCAAGGGCGTTCAGGCTTTCAAGGTAGACGGCGTATCCGAGAGATGCGGCAATGATGTAGATCTTAAGGACATCAAGTGTCTTGTCGAGATAATCGCCGTGCTCGCTCGAGAGACCGCGTGTGCGGGCCAGTTGCCCATCGAGATCGTCGCCAACGTAGCCTGCGACGATGAGGAACGCTGCCACAATAAGGTGGTATGGATATTCGAGAAAGAGGGAGACGCTGCCGAACGCAAAGAGCAAGAACGAAACAATCGTCACTTTATTCGGGGTGATCAAGGGAAAGCGTGTCACGAGAGGAAGAAGCGCCCGTGCGGCAGGGTATCCAAATTGGTCGCCCCAATTGCTCGTGATTAACGGCTTGACGACAGTGGGCTTGCTCATGCGCGTTTTCGGAAAGCTTCTAAGATTTCCTTCAGGTTTTTGAGGAAGATGGCGATGTCTTTCCGATCAAGGTTGCCGATGATGCTGACCTGGAAGACTTTATTCTTCAGCACTCCCTTACCATCGTAAATAACGATATTGCGCTTCTTAAGTTCCTGCTTGAGCGCGCCGACGTCAAGGTATTCAGGTGCGCGTACGTTGGTGAGCACGGAACACATGTCTTTTTCTTCCAGCATGAATTCCAAGCCGAGTTTCTTTAGGCCGCTACGGCAGAACGTTGCCATGTACTCCACATGTTTGTAATGCGCATCTGATCGCTTCAGCATGTTAATAAGCGCCTGTTCAAGCGCGAAGAAGCTTTGAACGGCCGGCGTATTTGGCGTCTGTACGTTTTCTTTCGCGAACTTGTAGAATTTGTACAGGTTGAGGTAGATCGTGCGCGGAGGAATACCTTTCAACTTCTCGAATTCGTCTTTCTTACCGACGACTATTGAGACGCCAGGCAGCGATCCGATCGCTTTGGAAGCTGAGGTAGTAAGAAACGAGATGTTGCAATCCGCTATGTTGATTTTCTCGGCACCGGCACTGGATACGGCGTCGACGATGTACGTTTTCTTGTATTTTTTAGCAAGAGCGCCGATTTTCTTGATCGGGTTTAGCATCCCGGTCGACGTCTCATGGTGGACAAGCGCAAGTATGTCGACAGGATTCTTTTTCAAATACGCTTCAAGTTGTGCCAGGTCTAACCGCTCACCCCACGGTTGCTGCAGCACCATCGTATTTGGGTTATGGAGGCGGGATATCTCAATGAGACGCTCCCCGAATTCTCCATTTGAGAGGATGAGGATCGTACGGCTGCCGACAGCTGACGAGAAGACGGTTTCGTTGGCTGCGGTTCCTGATCCTGTCACGACGACCGGTTGGTAGGAACTGCGCTCAGGGTTTTCCCCGAAAAGCCGGAGAATTTTAGAATTGATCGATCCGAGAAGCGTAGAAAATTCCGGCTCGCGATGCCCGATCTCATTGTTAACGGCACTTTTTACTGCCTCATCAACATTGACGGGTCCAGGGCAGAATAAGAATTGACTCTCTTTGTTTTTTGTGTTCATAAAAAATAACCACCGTATTAATTCGGTAACGCGTTGCTATATGAGGGTCGCGCGTTGCCTTGCTACCCATCGCCGGCTGTGGAGGGACATTTCCCTTCTTGGGGAGGCGGTGAGGCAGCCACAATACACCTTGAAATGTGATTTTGCAAAGCGTAAACGCACCTTTGCTATACTCCATTAATGGCAAGAAAAGTTGCTGGAACGGAAGTGGATTACACACCTCCTATCGACGCGTACGGGCCATTTGAAGGCGATGAGCGGGCGATTGAGGAGCGGCTGTGGCCTTTTGAGGAAGTGGAGCCGGAGGCAAAGGTACCCATTTCGCATTGGAGCCATTCGTCCTTGATGTCGTATTTGCGCAACCCACTAGCCTGGTACAAGCGGTATGTTGAGCGGGTGTATGACATGCCGAGTACTCCTGCGGGGATTATCGGCCGCGCGGGGCATGTAGCGCTGCAGCATTTTTATGGAGGCATCGCGAAAGAAGGCTCGATCGAGCTTGGGCTAGAATATTTGCGCGGCGTGCCGGATTTTGAGATCAATTTTGGCGTAGCGAAAACGAAGAAAGCGCAAAAAGAGAAGCGCGCTTCGATGGAGCGCGATTACCTACAGGCGATCGGGTTTTATCTCGCACGGCCGCCGAAATACGATGTCGTGGATATCGAAATAAAAGCGACGGCGACTGTGGAGGGACTCGCGCTTCCCATCAAGGCGGTGTCGGACTTGGTCGTCAAATCAAAAGGGCATCGCGGGGCGCTGGATATCATCGACCATAAATTCGTCGATTCGTTCAGCAAACATGGATCGACCAAGACGCTCTTTATCATCCAGGCGCTCTTTAATTACTACACCGTCTCGGAGACGTACCAGAAGCCTGTGAAGCGCTTCATCTTGCACGAGTGTAAGAAGCGGAAGAACAAAGACGGCGGGCCGCAGATGAAGCGCTACGTCATCGAATACAAGAAATGCGCCGAAGAATTCAAGTTGTTCAAGCAGCTCATCAACGACGCAACGGAAGATTTAAAAAATCGCAAAGTCTTCCTCCCAAACCCCAGCGATATGTTTGAGGGAGAAAACTCTTTCGATATATATCGGCTCGGACTTGCCAAGTAATTCCACTGCCTTCGCTTGCAGGCGCTACGGCGCATGCTTCTCCGGGGTCGCTGTCTGGTGCTGCTGCACCAGCGCTCACTCTCGGCCCGTCGGCCTGCGAGAGACCCCGTCAAAGCACGCGCCGCATCGCCGTCTCGCTACCTTTGGCTATGCTTCAGGCTTCGGAACGTGTCGCCGACGAAGAGTGCAAACAGCCAGTACCGACATATTAAGCACGACGAGTACGGCAAGATATGGGAGTGTGAGCCAGTTGAACGCTCCTAGGGCAAGAATGCCGAAGATGGTTGATACAACCATGACGAACCAGAAAATCACCGTTTCCGAATACGGTTCCTGCCACGTTTTTCGTAGGGTTGGAATATAACCCAGGCCGTCTATTGCGGTCACCATGAGAACTGCGTAGAGGGGGTTATTTGTCAGCAACCAAACGGCTATTGCAGAAAGCGCGAGTAAGAGAATGATGGTATCGCTTCGCGTAACGTTCTTTGTGCCATATTTGATTGAAAGAAGAAAGATCCAGCCACACATCAAGGTGCCGCTTGCGAGGCCGATGACTCCCCAGTTCGCGCCACCATAAAATGCCGCAGCTGTCGCGGTTCCCTGCGTAACTACCCAAATAAGCCATGTATATGCGTGCGGTTTTGTTGTTCCGGCAAAAATATCCTTAAGATACGGAATGTATCCGACTACAAGCACCAAAACCGACGCGATCGCAAAGAAGAGCTTGATATCCATGTGTTTTTTAGGAGTCTAGCATGTCGCTGCACGAGACAGCGAGACGGCAGCTTTCGTTTTGAAAACCGCAAACGACGGTGGGGGGGGGTGTTTGGAGGTGAGAAGCGAATACGTGGAGCTTCGCAAGACCTTTCGAGGTC
>JBBUCP010000017.1:0-2041 GCA_038057725.1 Patescibacteria group bacterium
CCGCGATTGAGTATGCTCTCAATCGCGGCCTGGCCGCGTTCCACGAAATCATGTGCAGTGAAGACCTTATTCGGCGAGACAACGTCGAGCAGGTGATGGGGAACCCCGCGCATCTCTTTTCTCGTGATTTTTCCCGTCCCCACATCGAGCCCTTTGTACACCTGCCGCGAATCTGCCGAAACGACCTCGCCGCCTATAGAACGCGCCAATTTAACGGCATACGAGCTTTTCCCCGACGCCGTGGGGCCGACGACAACAATCACTTTTTTGCGCATCCAAGAACCGTATAAAAGATAAGGCCGGACCGCAAGTAATAAGCGGTCCGGCCCTAACGTCAGCGAAAAACTGCAAGTTTCGGCTCGATGTAGTCCCATCGCTCTTTCGGCCAGCGCCCAATGTGCACGAACGCCGCTATGATATCGCGGATCACATACCGAACATGAATCTTTTCGTATCCTTTTTTGTGCAGATTTGTTAGTCCTCCGAGTTCCCAGTCTGCGAAGACCACGTGGTCCATGTACATCGTCGGATAGCCATCAGACTCCATGCGCTCAAATGCAGTGATCATGCTTCCAGCGGTCGACATTACATTCTCGATCGAGATGTAAGTGTGACGTGAAAGATCCGGTGGATCAATCCACATGTTGTCTTTGCCATGTTTCTTTAATTCGGTTCGCATCGAACGAAAACACGGTGTCTCGTGGCCGATGAGGCCACGCCGCTCAAACGCGAGGGCAGTTGCCAATTGTGTCCCGGCTGTCGGTATGCCTATATAACACTGCTGTTTGCCGTATCGATATGGAAGTGCATCGACGATACCATCCAATGAATTTGCCGTTTTGCTGAGCAGCCAAGTGTTGTCGCTCAAATCGTTGCGGCCGCGCAAGTAGATGTGGCACTTGAATCCGGAGTTGAATTCGATTTCCGTCGGATTCCACCCGAATGAACCATTAGTCTCAAGCTCACACCAGAGCTTGAGATCCCAATGTGTGAGCGTGCGCCCAGAAGGTCCTGTGAATGCTTTCGGCAGCATCTTCGTTCTCCATCGCTACGGAACGCCAACCGTCCCGGCTGTGCGGAGAATAGCGCAGAAATAAGGTGTTGAAAAGAAAAGGCGGCAATCCCGAAGGAAGGCCGCCTGAAGAACAACAAGCACATCAGTGTCGATGCAGCATGCCTTTTTCGATCTGTGCGACGAACCTGTCGATTGCCGCTTCAGGATCTTTCGCCTCCATGATCGGACGACCGATAACAAGGTAATCTGCGCCGCGAACGATCGCTTCATATGCCGTCATGGTCCTGAACTGATCGTCCGGCGAGGCATCCGTGTCGCGGATTCCAGGGACGATCTTGATGAGATCGCGCGTTGCTGCTGCATTCTGCAGCATCTCGAGTTCGTGGCCAGCGCATACAAGTGCGTGGCCGCCGAGCTTCGCAAAACGAATCGCGAAATCGAGCGCCTTTACATCAGTAGCTTCGCCAAAACTTCGAATAGAGTCTCGTGGCTTGAAATACGTAGGAACCCCCACGCCGATAACAAGCGATTCGCCGCAATTTTCGATCGCAGCGATCAGCCCCTCGTCGTTGTTCGCTTCGTAGACTGTGAATCCCCATGCGCCGGACGCGGCCATGGCTCGTGCAGCACCTGCCATAACATATGGAAGTTCGAACAACTTAGGGTCGTCCATCCTGCGAGCGCCTCGGTGGAAATTTTTGAGGTGCGATCCAACTGCGGAAGCGACTGTAATACGTGGATCACTCCTAAGACGGGCGTGCATCGGCACGGACCCGACTTTAATGCCGCCGACGCGGTCGAGTATCCTGCTGATGAATTCACCATCAGACGGAAGGTAATCGTCCGCATCAAATGCAAGCAGGATGCGTTCGTTTGCTGGGATGTCGGTCACTGCAGCTCTCCTGTGCTGTGTTAAGTCACTCTGAACCTCACGAACACTACCAAATTGCCGCAGCGGGCGAAAGGGGCTAGAATCCTCGTATTGCCGGAGTGGCGGAATGGTGAGCTGAATATCCTGCCATACTG
>JBBUCP010000018.1:0-2678 GCA_038057725.1 Patescibacteria group bacterium
CGGTGATGGAGATGGAGATGGAGACGGGGACGGAGATGGTGATGGCGATTGTTGTGTCAAAGTCCCACCGAAAGGCTGTCTCGTCATCGACAAGCGGGCGTTTGATAGTTATGGTGATGCGCTCTATCCCGTGCCATCGTTCACATTTACCATCGACGGCCACATCACCGTCACGACCGATTCAAACGGCTACGCGCGCGTTGATAATCTCTCGCTTGGCAATCATTCCGTCTCGGAAATTGTGCCGGAAGGGTGGAACTTGTTTTCGATGTTCCCTTCAAGTGGTGTCGTGAACGTTACCGGCGGCGGATCGTTCGGCGGTTCGCAATGTGTGAAAATCATTTTCAAGAACAAGGAGGTGGAAAAGGAAGAGCCGTACTGTGAAATCACGGCGACGCCGGACCACATCGTGATCCACGAAGATCCGCTCTTGGAGTGGAATTCGACGAACGCGACATCGGCGACGTTGAACCAAGGCATCGGCTCGGTCGAGGTAAATGGCACATACCATGTCTTCCCTGAAGAGACGACGACCTACACGCTCACGGTCTCGGGTCCCGGCGGAGAGGCGCAGTGCTCCGTCACGGTGACGGTAGAACATGCGCCGCCCGCGTGCGATATCTGGGCGGATCCGGAAACTGTCGAGTACGGCGGTGACGTTCTCTTGGACTGGTGGGCGGACAATGCGGAATCCGCTTCCCTCAACCAGGGCATCGGTTCCGTGGATCCGGGCGGCTCTTACGTCCTCGAGAACGTGACGCAGACGAAAACCTATACGCTCACGATCCACGGCCTCAACGGGGAAACTGTGCAGTGCTCGACGACGGTGTACGTTGACCAAGAACCTTCGCCGGAAGAGCCTTCATGCGACATCTGGGCGTCCGAGACGAATATTGAAAACGGGGATTCGACGACGCTCTCGTGGGTTTCCGACAACGCCGATTCCGCATCGATCAACCAAGGGGTGGGATCGGTCGTGACACAAGGCTCGCGAGCAGTCTCGCCCGACCATACGGTGACGTACACGCTCACGGTCTACGGCGACGACGCCTCGGCACAGTGCCGCGTCACCATCACGGTGGACGAGCCGGAAGAAGCAACTAATCCGTCGTGCGATATATGGGCATCGGACACGCACATCACGGACGGTGAATCTGCGACGATCTCGTGGGAATCGGAAAACGCGACCAGCGCCTCCATCTCCGGCATCGGTTCCGTTTCGACCGGTGACTCGCGCAGCGTTTCCCCGCACGTAACGAAAACGTACACGCTTACCGTTTGGGATGACGAGGGGAACAGCGAGCAGTGCAGCGTCACCATCGTCGTCGAAGAAGAGGAAGACGAAGAAGAGCCGTCGTGTTGGATTGCCGCGTCTCCGACGACTGTCGACGAAGGCGAGGGTACAACGTTGACCTGGGATTCCGAGAACGCATCGAGTGCTTCGATCTCCTCGATCGGCAGCGTGAATGTCTCGGGCTCGCGATCGGTGAACAACCTCTACAGCTCGAAAACCTACACGCTCACGGTGCGAAACGGTGACGGAGAGACGGCGCAGTGTGAGACCACGGTACACGTCGACCTTGACGACGAGGAAGAAGAGCCGTCATGCTGGATCAATGCATCGCCCTCGTCGATCGACGAAGGTGAAAGCGCGAATCTGACATGGAATTCCGACAACGCCGATTCCGCATCACTCTCCAGCGTCGGATCGGTCGGCGTTAACGGCGCCTACACGGTCTATCCGAATGCGACAAAGACCTACACGCTCACGGTCTACGGAGACGGCGGAAGCGCAGAGTGCCAGACGACGGTGCATGTCGATTACGATGACGACAACGATTACGATCGCCCGAGCTGCGATATCTACCAAACACAGAACAGCAGCTCCTGGTGGAATGCCGGTTCGGCCGTGAGACTTTCGTGGGATTCTGACAACGCTGATCGCGCGACGCTCTCCAGCCACGGCAATGTGCCGACGGACGGGTCGAAGACGGTCTATCCATCGCGCACGACCACCTACACACTCACGGTCTGGGGCGATGGCGGCACCGAACAATGCTCAACGACGGTGCGCGTGGATGACGATCATGATGATAACGACCATGATCGCCCATCGTGTACGATCCAACTCTCTGATCGATATGGGAACGGCACGTCGCGCCTCTCGTGGTGGTCGTCGGATGCAAACCGCGCTTCGATCTCGAATATCGGCAGCGTGAACACGTCGGATTCGATGACCGTGTATCCTGACGGCAATCGTGCCTACACGATGACGGTTTCGGGACCGGGCGGTACCGCGACGTGCCACACGTCGTACGTGACGCCGTACTTGCCGCCGATCGTCGGACAGCCGTATATCAACCTCACGCAGATCCCATACACCGGCTTTGATTTTGGCCCGATCGGGAACGCGATGTACTGGCTCGGCATGATCGTGCTGGCAGTTGCCGGCGCGCAGCTCATCCTCCACTATCGCGGAAATGCACTTTCGTTTGCAGCGGTCACGCGTGGTCGCAGGGAAGGGCGCTACGAAGGCTCGCGCATTTCGGAAGCGCTTTCGCTTCAATACAAGGCGTTTGCGAACGTAGCGGCGATCGCGGCGGCTCCGATCCTGAAGATCGTCCGACGCGGCTAGCAACACGAATCTCGTTCACAATCAAGAAGCGGGGGGGGGGGGG
>JBBUCP010000019.1:0-5117 GCA_038057725.1 Patescibacteria group bacterium
GTTCGATTGAACACTCGGCGGTGCTGGAGAGTTTTGCGGAGATTGAACGGCTGGGCGGGACGGTGACGCATATCGATCCTGATGAGCGGGGGATTTTCTCCGTCGAAACTGTTTTGCGGGCGATTCGGCCGGAGACCGTTTTTATTTCGATCGGCTGGGCGAACAACGAAATCGGCGTAGTTCAACCGATTCGTGACATTTCGCGCGCGGTAAAAGAAAAAAATCCGAAAATTGTTTTTCACAGCGACGCTGGGCAGGCGCCGCTGTATCTTTCGCCGCAGGTGCATACACTCGGCGTTGATTTGATGTCGTTTGGTTCAAATAAATTGTACGGTCCGCATGGCGTGGGTGCACTGTACGTCGGAACGAACGTCGAACTTGCCCCGATTATTCTTGGTGGAGGGCAGGAGCGCGGGCTGCGGAGTGGGACGGAAAATGTGGCGCTTGCGGCGGGGTTTGCGAAAGCGTTTGAAATTGTGGGGCGTGAGCGAAAAGAAGAGAGTGTGAGGCTGGAAGGCTTGCGCGGCGAGTTCGCTCGCGAACTCGCCGCGCTCGTCCCCGCCGTGATTTTTAATACGGATTTAAAGCGTTCGCTGCCGCACATACTTAATATCTCGATTCCGGGAATCCAGAGCGAATATATCGCACTTTCGCTTGATCGTCACGGCATCGCCGTCTCCACTAAAAGTGCTTGTGCCGAAGGTGGGGCTAAGCAGTCGCACGTCGTTGCTGTCCTGGGCGGTGAACCATGGCGAGCGGAAAACACCTTGCGCTTTTCCTTAGGTCGTGACACAACCGAAAAAGAGCTCTCTAAAACAGCGAGCATTCTGGCCAAAATCCTCATGAGGAGTGTATAACTCATTGCGAAAAAAAAGGGCGGGTATATAACGTGCAGCGACCTCAAGCGGGGTCAAGAAAGGTCTTCATAAAAAATGAGGTACGGCAATGCCTTCGAAAAAGGGCACGTCGCATTACAGAGACAAGAGGCGAGTGAAAAGAGTGGCAAGACAGCACCAATCGCCGCTCAAGAAGCAGGAGGAGGATCAACAGAGGAAGCATGAGCCCGTCGCCCCAAAGAAGCGCAGATGGCTCTTGGTTTTTTCGCTCTTCTGATACGTCGACGGCACCAGTGGATCCTGGTGCCGCCTTCTTTTTATACTTCGTGATATCATGCGTACATGGATTTGGAACATCTCAATAAATCCCAGATCGTCCTCCTTACGCTCCTCGTGAGCTTCGTCACTTCGATCGCGACGGGAATCGTCGCGGTCACGCTTATGGAACAAGCCCCGCCCGCGATCACGCAGACGGTAAACCGCATCGTCGAGCGCACCGTCGAGAAAGTCGTGCCACAGGAAGGCATGGTGGCCGCCGCAGCGACGGTCACGGAGAAAGTCACCGTCTACGAATCTGACCAATTGACCGCTGCCATAGAAAAGACCGTGCCGATCGCGGTGCGCCTTTTCGGCCAGGGCAAAGACGTCTACGGCAGTCCTATCGAAATTTTCCTCGGGCTCGGTGTCGTTGCATCGAGCGATGGCCTCATTTTTGCGGATGCGACGATGATGTCGGATGATGCCGCGGTAACGGTCGTGCGTTCCGATGGTGTACGCGTTCCCGCCAAAGTAGTCGGCCGCGACAAAGACGCAGGGCTCGTCCGCCTGCAGGCAGCGACCTCGACTGAAACCGAAAAAGACGGGAAAAAGGAAATGCAACCCCTCACCTGGACGCCGGGCGCTTTCGTGAAGTCGGCCGCGCAGCTCGGCGAGACCGTCGTTGTCCTTTCGGGTCAATCATCGCTCAAAATCGCGAATGGGATCGTCACTGCCCTGCCTGCGGGAGGCGAAGGCACCGCAGCGCACGTCATCGAGACGAGTATCCCCGCGGAGAGCTATGTGGTCGGCAGCCCCTTGATTACGGTAAACGGTGAGGTCTTGGGAATTGCCACGGCGGGAAGCCGTGCCACCTCCGGCGGATTCCTTGCCTCGTCTATCGTACTGTCGTATAATAAGCCGACCGAGGACGAAGAAACTGCCTCGCAGTAAGTAGCGACTTTGGCGGGTTCACTCATCCCTAGTCGCTAGCGGCTCATTCCTAACTCACATGACACCTTTCAACAATTTCACAACCAAGGCAAAGGAGGCGATCCACCGGGCTCACCAATTGGCCGTGGAGCGCGGCCACAACCAAGTCTCGACCGCGCACCTTGTTGCGGCGCTTCTCATGCAGGAAGAGACGATGGTGCTCCCGATGCTCGACCAGCTCGATATCGACACGACCCATCTGCAGGACTCTGTCATGGAGCTTATCGAGGGCGGTGGGGGCTCGACAGTCTCTCCGTCATTTCAGCTCTACCTCACGCCGGAACTCGTGCGCGTGTTTGAAAGCGCGCCGCGCATCGCCGCGTCCTTCAACGACCAGTTCGTGTCGCCCGAGCATTTGCTCCTCGGCGTCATCGAACACCCGGGGCCGGTGGCCGAAGTCCTTTCGCGCTTCCGCGTGGACAGAGCAAGCCTCGCGCGTATCCTTGCCGACATCAAGGAAGGCCGCATCCGCGACGTGGAAGGAGAGAAAAAGCCCCGCGCCCTCGCGCGCTTCGCGCGCTCGCTCACCGAGAGGGCGCGTGACAACAAATTAGACCCGGTGATCGGTCGCGACCAAGAAATTACGCGCGTCATACAAATCCTTTCGCGCCGCACGAAAAACAATCCGATCCTGATTGGCGAAGCCGGCGTTGGGAAGACCGCGGTCGCCGAAGGCCTCGCGACGCGCATCGCATCAGGAGATGTGCCTGAATCGCTCCGCGGCAAAGAGCTTGTCCAGCTCGACCTCGGCCTCCTTGTTGCCGGCACCAAATACCGCGGCGAATTTGAAGAGCGCCTGAAGACGGTGATGAAAGAAGTCGAGAAATCCGAAGGCAAGATCATCCTCTTTATCGACGAACTCCACACGCTTATCGGCGCAGGCGCGGCAGATGGCGCGCTGGATGCATCCAACATGCTGAAGCCGGCCTTGGCGCGCGGCGAAATCCGCGTCGTCGGCGCCACCACACTGAAAGAATACCAGAGGCACATCGAACACGACGCCGCATTCACGCGCCGCTTCCAGCCCGTCTATGTAAACGAGCCGACGCTCGACGATGCAGTCGCGATATTGCGCGGCCTCAAGGAAAAATACGAACTCTTCCACGGCGTCCACATCACCGACCAATCCATTATCGCAGCCGTGCAGCTCTCAAGCCGCTATATTACCGAGCGGTTCCTCCCGGACAAGGCCATCGACCTCATCGACGAGGCGTCCTCCGCGCTGCGCCTCTCGCTTGAAAACATGCCGCCGCAATTGGAAGACGCGCACCGTCGGATCATGCGCCTCGAAATCGAAAAGGAAGCGCTCAAGAAAGAGGCTGCCGAAGGCTCTCCGGTAGCAAAGGCGCGCGTGAAGGCAATCGAAGAAGAGATAGCGGATCTGAAAGACGGCACGCACGAGCTCGAATTGAAGTGGAAGAACGAAAAAGAATCGCTCACCGAGATCAAGCGCTTGAAGGGCGAGCTTGAAGAGGCGCGCATCGACGCCGAGCGCGCCGAGAACCGCTCTGACCTCACGAAGACCGCGGAAATCCGCTACGGTCGCATTCCCGCGCTTGAGGCTGAACTCGACACGCAAACAAAACGGCTCAAGAAACTTCAGACGACGCGTCGCGTCCTCAAAGAAGAAATCAACGAAGAAGACATCGCCGCGGTCGTCTCGCGCTGGACCGGCGTTCCCGTCGCGCGCATGCTCGAAGAAGAAGCGGAGAAACTCTCGCGCCTCGAAGGCGAATTGAAGACGCGCATCATCGGGCAAGACGAAGCCGTGCAAAAAGTCGCCGATGCAATCAAGAGAAGCCGCGCTGGCATTTCTGATCCGAATCGCCCGGTCGGTTCGTTCCTTTTCTTGGGGCCAACCGGCGTCGGGAAGACGGAACTGACACGCGCCTTAGCCGACCTGCTCTTCAACTCCGATAAAGCGCTCATCCGCGTCGATATGTCGGAATACATGGAGCGCCATTCCGTTTCCAAAATGATCGGCAGCCCGCCAGGATACGTCGGACACGACGAAGGCGGGGGACTCACCGAATTGGTGCGCCATCGCCCGTATTCTGTCATCCTCTTCGACGAAATAGAAAAAGCGCATCCGGAAGTCTTCAATGTTTTGCTGCAGGTCTTGGACAACGGCCGCCTTACCGACGCGAAAGGCCGCATGGTGAATTTCAAAAACACGGTCATTATCATGACGTCGAACATCGGTTCCGAACACATTGACAAGATGTCAGGCCTCGGCTTCGCCGCGGGCGCGAGTACTTCAGAAGGCGACCGCTACGAACAGGTGAAAGAAAAAGTCACCTCGTCGCTCAAGGAATTCTTCCGTCCCGAATTTTTGAACCGTCTCGACGAGATTGTCCTCTTCAATATCCTTTCGCAGGAGAGCATCCGCGAGATCGTGAAGCTGCAGGTGGAATTGGTGGTGAAGCGCCTCGAAGAAAAGCGCATCACGCTTATCTTTAGCGATGCCGCACTCGCGCAGCTCGGGAAGGAAGGCTACAGCACGCAGTACGGCGCGCGACCTCTCAAGCGCTTGATCCAGACGAAAATCCTCACGCCGCTCGCCAACATGATGGTCGCCCGCGGCGTCCTCGAAGGCGGCTCCGTTTCGGTAGATGTGAAAGACCTGCCTCGCGATGCCGAAGGCAAGGTGGGTGAGCAATTCACCTTCGACGTCCGCAAAAGCGCCGCCGAACGCACTCGCGTCCGTTCACGCGCACGGGTTGGGGTTGGTGCCTAAAGTTGCCGCTCGCTCTTGTAGTTGGCCGCTTTTACCTGCTACAATCACAGCGTTAGAGAAGGAAGACTTGACGCGTCGGTAGGTAAGTGGTCAAAACGGGTGCGCTGTAGACGCATTGCCTCACGGCTTCGTTGGTTCGAATCCAACCCGGCGCAATCACAAGGTTCTTTTCCCCAAACCAGCGGGCGGTTGGGGATTCCGGTGCTACAATTCACGCATGAGAAGATTTCGTGCCGTCCTCCTTGCCGGCTACTATTCGCTCGTCCTTGCCTTTCCGCTCTTTGTTTTCGGCCAGA
>JBBUCP010000019.1:5217-6811 GCA_038057725.1 Patescibacteria group bacterium
CTTGCCGGCTACTATTCGCTCGTCCTTGCCTTTCCGCTCTTTGTTTTCGGCCAGACGGGGGCTGGATTACCGAAGCAGATTGTCCCATGCAAGGGCGTGGATTGCACTGTCTGTGACTTGGCGACACTCGCACAAAACGTCATCAATACCGGGATCTTTATTTTCATCTTCCTCGCGGCCTTGCTCTTTGCGTACGCCGGGTTCCTGTACCTCACCAACGAAGCTCTCGACAAGCAATCGGAAGCGCGCAAGATTTTCGGCAACGTCGCGATAGGTCTCGTTGTCCTCCTCGCCGCCTGGCGCGGCGTGGACACCCTCATGAAATCGGTCCTTGGAGGCGATTTTGGCCCCTGGAACGACATCTGCCGCGCCGTCGGTATATAGGTTGCGTATTCGGCTATATTGAGCTATATTTTGACGGCTAGACGGGTGTTTCTTCTAGAACCTGACACCGAGAACCTAGCCCCTATTTCCATATGTCCCAAGACCAACTCATCAAGCTCGCCTGCGACACGTGCAAGCGCACGAACTATTGGTCACGCAAAAATCGTAAACTCGTCACGAAGAAAATCGAATTGAAGAAGTATTGCAAATGGTGTAGGAAAAGCACGAAGCACAAGGAGGCTAAGAAATAGCCGGTAGCAGCTTGTAGCTCGCAACCGGAAGCTCTATACTTCTGCGGTAAGGGCGATTAGTTAAGTGGTATAACAAGGCACTCCAAACGCCTAGTTGGGGGTTCGATTCCCTCATCGCCCGCAAATGTCCAAGAAGACGCGTAGCGTCTGATTGGTAACAATTGCGAGGCGATGAGGGAATCGAAAGACGGAGGCGGGGCACCCGTCAGTAGACGGGTCGCCGAGTCGGGGTCGCGGAAATTCTGTCTCGACGGAGACAGAATTATCCGTGACCGATTCGCGAATCGAAGGCGAGCGCTTGACCGATTCCTCATCGCCCGCCAACCCACTTAATGTCCTGGTTTCTTTTCCAGTACATCTTTTGACGCTTCGAGTAATCCCAAATGCGGTTTTCGAGTTGTTGGAGCATTTCCCGCCGTGAGATTTTCTTTTGCAAAAAAAGTGCAAGATATCGATATTCGAGGCCTAATTCATGCATGCGTTTGTAGGAAAGGCCGCCCGCGTGCAGGCGCTTTGCCTCCTGTACCATGCCGGCTTTTATGCGCTGCAGGAGGCGCGTGTGGATTTTGGCACGGAGGACGCTGTCGTCCTGGTTGAGGCCGATCCACAGTACCGCAAGGCGACGCCTCGCGGTTAACCGCGAGGCGTCGCCTTGCTCCTTGGCGGTCGGTACTTTTCCAAGCGCTTTGGCGATTTCGATGGCGCGGACAAGGCGCACGGGATTGTGCCGGTCGATGTTTTTCGCGCGGCGTGAGTCAATTTTCTGCAGCATCGCGAAGAGCTGTGACGCGGATTTCTTTTCCAGGCGTGCGCGGAGCGCTGGGTTTGGCGGGACGTTGGGAAGCGGCATGCGGCCGAGCAAGGCGTCAATATAAAATCCGGTGCCACCGCAGATGATCGGAGTTTTTCCTCTCTTCAAAATATCGTCAATTGCCGCGCGGCCCTGTTCAGTAAAATCA
>JBBUCP010000020.1:0-2769 GCA_038057725.1 Patescibacteria group bacterium
GACGCTCCTCAAGGGTGACTTTACCGAAACCCTACGCAAGGCGCGTGTCTTCGCGGGCGCCGACCAACATGTCGGATTCCATGTGTATCCGAAGAAAAGAGTATTCGACGTGACGGCGCAGTCGGCCGCGATTGGCGAGATGTCGGACAGCCTCGAAGCTGCCGTTTCCGGCGACGATATCGATGTTAATTTCCACATCGGCTACGTTGCCGACTGTTTGCAATCCATTCCTTCGGATTCCATCACCCTCGGCTTTTCCGGCGCCGGAAAACCGCTCGTCATCCGCGGCGTCTCCGACGCAAGCTTCACCTACCTTGTGATGCCACTCAATAGATAGCCGGTGGCCCGGAGCTTGTAGCAAACTCGGAAAACCAAAGTATTTTTGCTTCCAGCTGCAGTCTACAAGCTACTGGCTACTCAATCGTAATCGAGACCATCGCCTCGATCTGCCCTTGGTTGGTTTCTGCTATGGCCATGAGGAGCGCGGGGCCGCTTTCGTCGGATTGGACGGCAATCATGTACGGCGGCTGCGCGGAGGTGCCGACGAATTTGTCGTTGAGATAATACGAGACGCTTTTTACGCCAACCTCCGCAGGGTAATTCACAAGCGCCTGGAACGGCTCATTTTTCGGGATGACGGAGCCGGCGGGCGGGGATGCGAGCGAGAAGCCGGTGTGCGTTGCGCCGCCGCCGGGACCCGTGACCGGGGTGCCGGTCGTCGATGTCGCGACCTGTCCTTGCGACCAAAGCATGACGGGGAATTCCCAGTGCGAGAATTGCGCGTCGCCGTGGCTCGAACCAGTGCCACTCCTTGGATTATTTTTCTGCACCCAGTAGAGGATTTCGTGGACGCCCAAAGAAGGATTCGTGTTCCACTCACCCTTCAAGACCGACGGGAGCGAATCGCGGTCTGGATCGGGCGCGGGCAGTGTGAAGTCACCACTCGTGTATTTCTCGAGCGCGATGTCCATAAATTCGCGCCACAGAGGGGTCACGATGAGGCCGGAAATCTGTGTCATGGGCGTGGGGATGTTGTTGCCGGCCCAGGCTCCTGCAACGATCGCGGGCGAATAGCCAATGATCCACGCATCGCGGTTGTCGTTTGTCGTACCGGTCTTTGCGGCGACATTGTGATTTGCGAAATAGAGCGGCGAATTCGCGCCGTAGAGCGGCGTGCGCGCGACGTTATCCGAGAGGATGTCGGATATGGTGCGCGCGATCTGCGCGTCGAGGACGCGCACTTCTTTTTGCTCGTATTCTTCGAGGATGTCACCCCCGTCTTCCACACGCATGATGCCCGTCGGCGGGTTCCGTAGGCCGTCATTCGCGAAGACGCCGTACGCGCTCGTCATCTCAAGAAGTGTTACTTCGCCGCCGCCGAGGACGAGCGTGAGGCCGTACCTCCCGGCCTCAACCAAGGTCGAGATGCCCATATCGACCGCCGTTGCAATCGAAGCCTCGATGCCCGCGAGATAGAGCGTCTTTACTGCGGGGATGTTGAGCGATTGTGCGAGAGCATTGCGCAGCGTGACGGGACCGCGGAAGACGTGGTCGTAGTTCCCGGGGCTGTAGCAGGGGTCTTGGCCGTTTGCCACATCGCTTGGTGAGCACGATGTCGAGAATTGCGTCTGCAAGTCAAAGACGATAGTTTCCGGCGTGTAGCCTTTTTCAAATGCAGTCGCGTACACGAACGGCTTGAAAGAAGAGCCCGGCTGGCGCGGCATGATCGTGACGTTCACCTGGCCGTCGATGTCTTCGTCGAGAAAGCCACGTGAGCCGACCATGGCGAGGATCTGTCCGGTCTTGGGGTCGATTGCGACGAGGCCGGCGTTCTCGGCCTTGAATTGCTTTTCGTTTGCGAGGGCGCGTTTTCGCACGATTTCTTCGGCCTTCTGTTGCAGGTCGTAGTCGAGCGTCGTTATGACGCGCAAACCTTCGTTGGCGACCGCGTCCACGCCGTATTTTTCCTCGAGGTATTCGCGGATATAGAAGACGAAGTGCGGCGCCTTGATGCCGGCCTCCGATTGCTGGCTGAATTCGACGACCTCGCCCGAGGCACTCGCGTATTCGTCATCGGTGATGTAGCCCAAATCGAACATGCGCGAGAGGACGAGGTCCTTGCGCGCATCCAATTCGTCGCGATGTGAGCCGTATGGCGAATAACGTGTCGGCGCCTGGGGGAGCGAAGCGAGATACGCCGCCTCGGCGAGCGTCACCTCGGCCGCGGGCTTCCCGAAGAAGTACTGCGAGGCTTCCTCAACACCGTAGACGGTGCCGCCGTAGGTGGTTTCGTTGAGGTAGATATTCAAAATCTCGTCTTTTGTCGCCACCCGCTCCAATTTGAGCGCGAGGACGATTTCTTTTGCTTTGCGGATCGGTGTCTTGTCGGCGGTGAGCAGCGTATTTTTGATGACCTGCTGCGTGATTGTCGAGCCTCCTTGGCCGCGGTAGCCGGCGCGCAAGCCCAAATTGACGAGAACGGCGCGCAGGAAGGCCATCGGGCGGAACCCGTGGTGCTGGTAGAAAGTGGCGTCCTCGATCGCGACGCTCGCGTTCCTGATATAGGGGGAGATCTCGTCGAGAGGGACTTCGGTGCGGCGCATCGCACCGTGGACGTCGTAGAGGAGGACGTTGCCGGTGCGGTCATATATTTTCGTTGACTCGCCGACGACGCGGTTCTCGATGCCATCAATAGAGGGGATGGAGACGAGGATGGCCCAGGCGGTAAAGACGCCCGCGCACATGATGCTCGCGCGGAGCAGAAAGCGC
>JBBUCP010000021.1:0-8733 GCA_038057725.1 Patescibacteria group bacterium
ATTGCAAAACAAATTCGCCGCGCCCGCTAGATGCAGTTTCTACTTGGGTCTAACAAGGGGCCGGCGGCAGTTGCCACCGGCCTTTTCTTCTGCTATTATCCGCGCCACATGACCACAGCAGCAACCGCAGATATTAAGACCCTTTTCGACGCAGGAGCGCACGTCGGCTATGCCCGCACGCGTCGCCATCCGACCTCGGCTCCTTTCCTCTACTCGACAAAAGACCGCACCGACATTTTCAACCTCGAAGAGACGGCAAAGCGCCTCGAAAAGGCGACTGAATTCGCGGCCTCTCTTGCAGCAGCCGGTAAGCAGATTGTCTTTGTGGGCGGGAAGCACGAAGCGCAGGAAGCGGTGAAAGCGGCAGCGCTCTCTGCCGGCCTTCCGTACGTCGCCGGACGCTGGATCGGTGGCACGCTCACGAACTTCAAAATCATCCGCAAGCGCATCGACCGCCTCGAAAAATTGATGGCAGAACGCGAAGCGGGCGAACTTGCAAAGTACACGAAAAAGGAACGCCTCATGATCGACCGCGAAATCGACGAACTCCTCAATCGATTTGGCGGCATCGTTTCCGTGAAGGAACTTCCGGCTGCGCTCTTCGTCGTCGACACGCGCCACGAGCACACGGCGGTGCAGGAAGCGAACCAGCTGCACATTCCTGTTATTGGCCTCTCGTCGTCCGACGGCGACTTTTCCGTCATCCAGTATCCTATTCCCGCAAACGATACGTCGGTGAAGGCCGTGCGGCTTGTTGTCGGGGAAATTGCAGAGGCGTATCAAAAGGGGAAGAAGGCGCCGACGCCTGCGGCGAAGTAAATTAAAATAAATTTACAATTCTCAATTTTCAATGTTCCAATGTTGAAAATTAATTCATTGGTTCATTGATTGAAAATTGAAAATTGAAAATTGTTTGCTATAATCCAGACTATGGCCATCACAACCGACACCATCAAACAACTCCGCGACGCCACCGGGGTTTCTGTCATGCAGTGCAAAAAGGCTCTCGAAGAGGCCGGAGGCGACATGGAAAAGGCGATCGTGATACTGCGCAAGATCGCCGCTGCGGGCGCTTCGAAAAAGAGCGACCGCACCTTGGGCGCGGGCGTGACCGCCGCCTACAACCACGCGGGCGGGCAGGTCTTGGGAGCCATCGTTCTTGGCTGCGAGACCGACTTCGTCTCGCGCAACCCGGAATTCCAGAAGATTGCGTACGACATCGCGATGCACGTCGCCGCCATGCAGCCTCAATTCATTTCGAAAGAACAGGTGAAAGAGAGCGACATTGCGAAGGCGCGTGAAGTCTTTACGCAGGAAGCGGCAAGTGTGAAAGAAGAAATGCGCGCGAAGGTCGTGGAAGGCAAGCTCGACGCGTACCTGAAAGAAAAAGTCCTCCTCGACCAGCCGTTTGTGAAAAACGGCGACATCACGGTGCGGCAGCTCATCGAAGAAGGTATCCAGAAATTCGGCGAGAAGATTGAGGTGGTTCGCATGGAGCGTCTCTCGGTAAAATAACGTATGTCTCCTGCGGCGATGATCGTCTTTTTCAGCTCGCTCGTCGCGATCGCGTTCCTCTTTATCGTGAAGCGCATCGAGCTCGGCCGCTCCCACCGTTTTGCGGAAGGCGTGCGCACGCGCGCCGACTATGGCGCCTTGTATGTGAAGCACTGGCTTGAGATGGGCGAATGGTATCTCGAGAAAACGCCATGGTTTATCGCGGCGCTCGCGCGCTACGCCGTCCACATCGGGGCGCTTTCGTTTGCGCGCCTTGCACGGACATCGGCCGAGCAGGCGCATCGATTGGCCGACCTCGTCTCGCACAAGCACCGCTTCGAGCGCCGCGAGACGAAATCGAGCTATCTGCGCGAAATGAGCGAGGTAAAGAAGGGGAAAAGTAACGACGACGACCCGGTGGCAACTCTTTAGAGAGTTAGGTATAGTACGTTTGCGCCTGGGTAGCACAATTGGTAGTGCAGCCGATTTGTAATCGGCAGGTTGTGGGATCATGCCCCACCCCAGGCTCATTTCTTGATACAATTAAGACGGTATGGCTCGTCTTTTTTATAGCTCTGCTGCATATCGCGCAAAACAAAGTGAAATAACTCGAAGGAATTGGGAGCTTGGGAAGTTCAATTTTCTCCTACGTAAAGACAGTCGCGCTTGTGCAAGAAAAGAGTGCGGTACTCTTTTTGAAGTTGTCCGGCACGATCCGAAGAAATATTGCAGTCAGCGATGTGCTGCGATAGTGAACAATGGGGGTAGAAAAATGTCTAACTTAGCCAGACAGAAAATTTCACGAGCACTTATTGGAAGAACATACGAGGGGAGACCGAGCCCACTTAAAGGGCGAATTAAAGTTCCGCGTAAAGAGGTCATATGCGCAAGTTCAAGGTGTGCGAAAAGCTTCCTAGTTGAACGTTGGAAAAAGACCAAATATTGTTCGATTCATTGTCTGATAAGGGACATCGGGAGCAGACCAACCTCCCCCAAAGCGTCAAAAGGAAAAAATGGAATCAGGCCAGATATCAGCCTGACAATCAATTTCTACAGCCGATGGGAAGCAAATATCGCTCGATTGTTCACTGTGTTGAAAATCAAATGGCAATACGCACCAAAATCATTTGATATCGGAGGCCAGAGATACACGCCAGATTTTTATCTCCCCGACAAAGATACATACATAGAAGTGAAAAATTTTTGGTGGCCGTATTCGAAGATTCGTGATCAGAAATTCAGGGCGCGGTATCCAAAAATTCGTCTTGACATGATCCTCAAAGATGAATACGTATGGTTAGAAAAATATTGTTCCCACCTCGTCCCTCATTGGGAATACAAAAACAGTAAATTGTAAATACCTCGCTGTCGAGGTAGAGTTGACTTTCGAACCATGAACCTACCCAAAGAATACTGGTATCTGCACACAGCCCGCGCCAGGGATCTCGAAGGCCGCGACTATTACCTGTACCGCGCGTTTGAGATCCTACCGGCCGTGCTTTCTTTGGGCACGCTTGGCGCCTTCATATTCCTCGCCTATACAAAGCCCGTCTGGGCGGCGTATCTCACGATCATCTTCGCCGCGTACTGGTTTTTCAAGACTGCGTATCTCTCGATCCACCTCCGATACAATTTCAAGCGGATGCGCCACAACCTTTCCGTAAACTGGCGCGCGAAATTGCACGACATCCCCGAGACGCCCGCGCGCGCGGAAAGTCACTTCATCCACCTCGTCATGCTCCCATTTTATGACGAGCCGTATGAAGTGTTGGAAGAGAGTGTGCGGTCGTATCTGAATGCCGAGTGGGACGCGAAATCCATCGCGGTTGTGGTCGCGAGCGAGGCGCGTGCAGGGGAGACGGCGCGCTTGATCGCCGAGAAACTGAAAGAAAATTACGGCGACCAATTTCTTGAAATCCTTGTTACGACGCATCCCGAAGGCCTTTCCGGCGACATTCCCGGCAAAGGCTCGAATCTCTCGTACGCCGTGGAAGAAGCGCGGAAAGGTATTCTCGACAAGCGGGGCATTCCGTACGAGCACGTGATCGTCTCGGCGTTCGATTCCGACACGGTCGTCTATCCGCAGTATTTCGCGTGTCTCACGTATCACGTGATGACCGAAGAAGAGCCGCTGCGGGCTTCCTTTCAGCCGGTGCCGCTCTACAACAACAATATCTGGGAAGCGCCGATGCTCTCGCGCGTCATCGCGTATTCCTCGTCATTTTGGCAGATGATCCAGCAGGAACGCCCGGAAAAGTTGGCGACCTTTTCCTCGCACGCGCTTGTCTTTAAATCGCTTTATGACGCGGGATATTGGCAGCGCAATGTCGTTTCCGAAGACTCGCGCATTTTCTGGAACCTCTTTGCGAGATACGACGGCGAGTACAAGGTCGTCCCGATGGCGTACCCGGTCTCGATGGACGCGAACGTCGCGCCGACGTTCTGGAAGACCGCGAAAAACATCTACAAGCAGCACCGCCGGTGGACGTACGGCGTCGAGAACATCCCGTACATCCTCTTCACCTTTTTGAAAAATCCGCGGATCCCGCTCGGCAAGAAGATTCGCTTCGCCTTTTTCCAGATCGAGGGCTTCTGGTCGCTCGCGACGCACCCCCTCATTCTTTTTGCGATCGGCTGGCTGCCAATGTTTGTCGGCGGCTCGGCGTTTAATGCGACGGTGCTTTCGTACAATCTACCCTTCATCGCCAAGAGCTTTCTCACCGCCGCGATGTTCGGCCTCGTCGTCTCCGCGGCGATCTGCATGTACCTCATTCCTGACCCGCCGGAGGGCACCGGGCGCATGCGCAAAGCGATGATGGTGGTGCAGTGGATACTGGTCCCGGCGACGATGGTCGCCTTTAGTTCGATTCCCGGGCTTGAATCGCAGATTAGGCTGGCAATAGGGAAATACCTTGGGTTTTGGGTTACACCCAAAAACCGGAATATCTAGAAAATTTGCAATTTGGCAATTTGCAAACAAAATTCCAAATAACAATCTTCAAACCCTCTAGTTTGAGACTTGGGGCTTGTGATTTCGTTTGCAAATTGCAAATTGAGACTTGCAAATTCAGCTGTATCTTGTTTCTTGATTATTGGTTATTATTCCCGTATGCAACCCCTCTCCCCCTTCATCCGCCGTCTCTACCTCGTGCTTTTCATAGTGCTCTTTTTCGCGATGCTTCCCGCGATTATTTTTTATGCCGACGGCTGGCGGTACAAAACAGGAGATGGCTTTGTGCGAACCGGCGGCGTGTATATCGGCGTCCCGTATCCGGACGCACGGGTCACTATGAACGGCCTCGAAGTCGGCCGGAGCGGTTTTTTGGATAGGAGCTTCTATCGTGGCGACCTCACGCCGGGCGCCTTTACCATTCGTGTCGAGCGTGAAGGATACCGTTCGTGGAATCGAGTCCTCATGGTTGAAGAGCAGCTGGTGACCGACGCACGCGCTCTCCTTGTGCCGTTGGAGACGCCGGCGCTCCGCCTTGTTGCGGCGACGTCGACTGCCACGCAAAACGCCTCGACGACGATCCGTATCGTCCCGCGCGCGACGCTCACCGCATACGCGACCGTCTTTGCCGCGACGACGACGGCGTCAAGCACGATCCCTGTCGACGAGCAAGAGGGTGTAGGGCTCTTTCTCGAGCGTGGGGATCTCGTCGCGCGATGGATCCAGAAAAATTCATTCCCCACGTCGCATTTCTGCGAGCGGCCGTCTGTCTGCACCGACGCGATTATCTTGGAAAATACCACCGAAGTCACCAGTGCGCACTTTTTCCGCGGCGGCGTAGTGTACGCGACACCGTCAGGCGAAATTCACTTCATTGAAGTCGACGTGCGGCAAACGCCGATCCACATGCTCATTTTCTCGATCCCGAATCCCGGCATCCGCATTATCGATGACGCGCTCGTCGTAAAAAGCGGGACGACATTTTACGAAATCACATTGTAGAGTACACACGCTGAGTGTTTGATACCATGGTATCAAACACTCAGCGCTTCACATGAACGGTATCGGGTGTGGTATTTTCTGTTATACTCTTGGCCATGGAATCCAATCGGATCCGGGGGCACCTACACCCCATTTCCAGCCTCATCCGTGAGGCCAACAGAGTCTTCTTTAAGATGGGCTTCAGCCTCGCCGACGGCCCGCTTTTGGAGTCCGAGTGGTACAACTTCGACGCGCTGAACGTCCCCAAAGACCATCCTGCCCGCGACATGCAGGACACCTTTTACATCAAAGACATGCCCGAGCACGTGCTGCGTACGCAGACCTCTCCGGTACAGGTGCGTTACATGGAAGCGCAGATGAAAGCGGGAATAGCGCCGCCGTATCGCATCATCGTCCCTGGCAAAGTTTTCCGCAACGAAGCGACTGACATGACGCACGAGGCTGAATTCTTCCAGCTCGAAGGCCTGGCGATCGGCGAAGATGTCTCGCTCGCGCATCTCAAAGGCACGATCGACCGCTTCTACACCGAGCTTTTCAAAGGCGCGGACGTCGAAGTGCGTTTCCGCCCGTCGTTCTTTCCGTTCGTTGAGCCGGGCGTCGAGATCGACGCGCGCGTGAGCGGCGAAAACGTCCCCGAAAAACTCCGCGGCAAGTGGATTGAAATGATGGGCGCTGGCATGGTGCATCCGAACGTGCTCAAAAACGCCGGTGTCGATCCCACCAAATACCAAGGCTTCGCCTTCGGCATGGGCCTCGATAGGCTCGCCATGCTCCGCTGGGGTATCGACGACGTCCGCCTCATGCACTCGGCCGATTTGCGGTTTGTGAATCAGTTCTGATTATAAATAATTAAAAATAATATGGGAGAAGAAATTGATTTAAATGCATTGCGTAAAGTAGCGCGACAAGCGGCACCGGAGATTGTCTCCAAAACTGATTCTGATGCGATTAATACTCGTGAACGTTTTCTAGCACTGCCCGTAAATCGTCAGCTAGAGATAGCGTTAGCTGACGGCCACGATAACGTGCCCTCGTATCTTTCAGAGAACTTTTCAGGAATGGACCCTGATATTAATGAGTTGCGCAAACAAGTAAAAAAAATCGAAGAGGATAAGAAGTAGTATGAAGATTTCACGCGAATGGCTGCAGAAATATTTTCACGAACCGCTTCCACCGGTGGAGAAAATCTCCGATGCGCTTACCTTCCATGCGTTTGAGATCGACGGCGTGGAAAAGGCAGGGAAGGACGATGTCTAGGATGTCAAAATAACGCCAAACCGCGGCCATGACGCGCTCTCGCACCGCGGCATCGCAAAGGAAATCGCGGCGATCCTCAACACCCCGCTCTCGAGCGATCCGCTGCAGGAAGTGCCGAATTTCGACCCGACGACCGACAGGGTTTCCGTCATCATCGAAGACACCGAACTCTGCCCGCGCTATATCGCTGGCTACATCAAGGGCGTCAAAGTCGGTCCGTCTCCTGATTGGCTCAAAGAGCGTCTCGAAGCCATCGGCCAGCGATCGATCAACAACGTCGTCGATGCGACGAACTTCGTCATGTTCAACATCGGCCAGCCGCTGCATGCATTCGACGCCGAAAAGCTTCACATAGGGCAGTCCTATGTATCTACAGAGGGCAGTCCTATGTATGCGATTGAAGTCCGCAAAGCAAAAGAAGGCGAGACGATGGTCGCGCTCGATGATAAGGAGTACAAGCTTTCCGAATCGAATCTCGTCATTGCCGATAAGAACTCGGGCGTCGCTATCGGCATCGCAGGCGTGAAAGGCGGAAAGGCAAGCGGGATCGACGAAAATACGCACGACATCATCATCGAAAGCGCCAATTTCAACGGCGTCAGCGTACGCAGGACCGCAAAGGCGCTCAATCTCGCTACGGACGCCTCGCAGCGCTTCCAGCAGGTGCTCTCGCCTGAACTCGCAGCCTATGGCATGAAAAGCGCCGTCGACATGATTCTCAAGCTCGCCGGCGGAGAACTCATCGGTTTTGCCGATGCCTATCCGAAACCCGCCACCAAATGGCAAGTCACTTTCACCGCAACGCACACCTCGAAACTCCTCGGCATCGAAGTGTCGTCGGAAGAAATCCGAACTTCGCTCACGCATCTCGGATTTTCGTTCAAAGAGGAACCGGAAGGGACGTTTGTCGTCGAACCCCCATTCGAGCGCCTCGACCTTACCATCCCCGAAGACCTTATCGAAGAAGTCGGCCGCATGATCGGGTACGAAAAAATCCCATCGAAAGAATTGCCGCCATTTGAAAAACAACCGGAGACAAACGAGAATTTTGCAAAAGCCGAAACCATCCGCGAACACCTGTGTGCGAAAGAATATTCCGAAGTGTACACGTCCGTCTTTGCCGACAAAGGTGAGCGTGCGGTCCTCAACAAAGTGGACAGCGTGCGTCCATTCCTTCGCTCCAATCTTCTCGACGGCCTTACTGATGCGTTGAAGAAAAACATCCCAAATAAAGACCTCCTCGGCCTCAAGGAAATCAAACTCTTCGAAATCGGAACCGTGTGGAACAACGGGACGGAAGAAATGCACGTCGCTTCGATCGATGAAAAGCAAAAAGCGGAAGAAGGGACGCTCACCGATATTACACTTGCATCCATTGATACTCTTCCTGTATCAGCAACAGAACGCTACCAATCCTTCTCTCGCTACCCGTCCATCACTCGCGACATCGCACTCTGGGTTCCGTCAGATGCGAAGCCGGAAGAGGTACGAGATGTGATCGCGAAGTCAGCAGGGAATTTGATGTCGAGGATTGACCAATTCGACGAATTCAAGAAGGGTGATAAGACGTCTTATGCGTTTAGATTAGTCTTTCAATCCTTCGAGAAAACCCTCACCGATGATGAGGCAAATACGGCAATGAACGCGGTTTATAGTGCAGTCAAAGCCAAGGGTTGGGGAGTGCGATAATTTGGCTCTACAGAGCCACCGAAATGGGGATAACTTGTTAGGAAATTGTCCCAAAATCTGCTATAATTTCGAAGTACACATATGGCAGAAGCGAAGCGAAAAGAAGGGTCCTATGGAGCCCAGGATATTACCGTGCTCGAAGGGCTCGAAGCAGTCCGTCGACGCCCCGGCATGTACATCGGCACGACCGATAAATCCGGCATTCACCACCTCATCTGGGAAATTTTCGACAACTCTCGCGACGAAGCGATGGGCGGGTTCGCCGATGATATCGAAGTCGCGCTCCTTCCGGGCAACCGCATCAGCGTCGCCGACAACGGTCGCGGCATTCCCGTAGAAAT
>JBBUCP010000022.1:0-3494 GCA_038057725.1 Patescibacteria group bacterium
CTGCGCCCCGACATCGCCGTCATCACCTCGATTCCCGACGTCCCGGTGCATGTTGAATTTTTTGAGAGTCCCGCGAAACTTGCGCGCGAGAAGAAACGTCTTGCCGAGCATTTGAAGCACGACGGTATTCTTGTCGTGAACGGCGATGACGTGCATACGAAAGATATTTTAAAAGAACACGCGGCGCAGGCGGTTTCGTTCGGTTTCGAAGGCCAGAACGCATTCGTCGCAAGCGACGTTGGCATCCAATACGAGGAAAAACACCCCGTCGGCATGCATTTTTATGCCAACCATTCCGGCTCCAGTATTTCCGTCTCGCTCTTTGGCGCGCTCGGCAAACCGCGAGTCTATGCCGCGCTTGCCGCTCTCGCTGTCGGCGAAGTTGCCGGTGTCGCGCTCGAGAGTGCCGCCTCCGCGCTTCGCACGTGGGCGCCGCCGCCGGGTCGCATGCGTATCATTCCGGGACTTAAGGGCTCGCTCGTCATCGACGACACCTACAATTCCTCTCCCGCCGCCGCCGCATCGGCACTCGAAACGCTGAAAGAAATAAAGGGATTCAAAAAGAAGATTGCTGTCCTCGGCGACATGCTCGAGCTCGGCCGTTTTTCCAAAGAAGCGCACATCGAAGTAGGGAAACGTGCCGCAAAGGTAGCCACAGAGCTTATCACCGTCGGCTTGCGCGCCCGTGCGATTTCAGAAACAGCACTCGACAACGGCCTTCCGGAAGCAAAAGTCCGCGAGTACGAGCAAGGCGAGAGCGATCGTGCCGGGAAAGAACTTGAAGCCGAACTCGACAAGACAACCCTCGTCCTCGTCAAAGGCTCGCAATCCATGCGTATGGAAAAGACGGTGGAAGAAATCATGGCTGAACCGGCCCGCGCCGAGGAACTCCTCGTCCGGCAGGATGCCGATTGGAAGATGCGATGATATGGAGTACCTCATAGGAACTTTGATTCTTGCTGCGATCTGGGGGGCGCTGTTTGTATTTCGCAGAGATTTGCGTCATGTGATGATTTGGAGCAGTTCAGCGGCACTTCTGTTTCTTTCTGTCGGTTTTATCGTGATCAGACTCCTGTTGCCCGACCTACCTGTTGAAATGACTATTGTCCCTGGTTATTGGGATCCTGATACACTTTTCAACTTCGGACGTATCACGGGAGGCTTTGCCATTGAAGATGCGCTTTTCATGTTTTTTACCGGCGGTATCTCCGGCGTGATTTACGAAGAGATTTCACGCCGCCACCTTTCGAGACGCCGCGTACGACACGTGCCACATCTTGCTCTAGCTGCGGGCGCCGTGAGTGGATTTGCATCGACAAAACTTGAATTGAACCTTGTGTACGGCTTGATAATAGCGTGTTTCGTCGGGGCGTTTGTAATTTGGATTCAGCGACATGACTTGATCAAGCATTCATTTCTAGGTGGTCTTGCATTTTTCGCGATATACTCTATCGCTTTTTTGATTTTTTTACTATTATTCCCCGACTATATCCAGCAGTATTACAGCATTCACAACATCAGCGGCGTTTTGCTAATCGGTCTGCCGTTGGAAGAATTGCTTTTTGCATTCGGATTCGGCTTGCTATGGTCGCCGATTTACGAGTATGTGAAAGACCTCCGCTGACATATGGCTTTTTTGTGGATCGTCGTCACATATTTTCTGCTGATCTGGATTGCCCTTCGGTTACTTGTGCCAAATTTAGGTTTTCGGAAAGAGCCGTTGGGTGCTGTGGTTCCAGAATCGCTTATGGATACGATCAGCAAAATTGACGGAGAATCAGTTGACAAACATGACTTTCTGCGCCGATGTTACGAACATGTTACGAAGAAGTATTATGGCAGCCGCGTCAAGACCGTGACGCATTTCTGGACCGCATTTAAGAATCCTGTGAACCAGTCGCCGGGATTCATGCCATGCACGAATCAGAATTATCTGCTGCGTCTTATGTTGGTCAAAAGTGGTCGTTTCCAAGAATCCGACATTAAAGTCAAGGTCATTCCCTTGAATTTATTTGTTCATCAATATCTGCGCGTTCGCGTCGGTGGGGAATGGATTGACGTGGATCCATGGTCCTCGTTCATAGGCGTTCCTCTTGGAAAAAAATCAGCATTTATTGGATAATTACAAAATATGGAAGAACATCCGTTATTTCCGACAAAGGAAGAGGCGCTGGCAGCGCCCGGGGAGATTTATCATCATTACAAAGGCGGTATATATCGATTGATCGCGCGAAACGTGAGGCATACCGAAACCGGTGAAATCGGCGTCCTCTACGAACACTTGTGGCCGCACGATCACGGTTTCTGGTTCCGACCGCAAGAGATGTTCTTTGGGAAGAATGCCAAAGGCGAAGAGCGGTTTACACTCGTGAAAAAAGCCGAATGACCTCACGGAGAATCGAACTCCGGTTCTATCCTTGAGAAGGATATGTCCTAGCCGCTAGACGATGAGGCCTTCAATGCGAGTATAGATTATAGACGGTTTGATTCCAAGCAATCAAATTGAGAAGGAGGTGTCACGAGTATTTTCTTGTAGAAAATCTCGCGACCTCACCTCGCCTCGACAGGCTTCGACCTTGCGAACCTGCCTGCGCTTGGTTCTCACCTCGCCGATAGACGATAGAGCCGTCACGCTCATCATACGCAGAATGTGCCGAAAATTCAAAGCAATTTGCGAACTGGCGCGAACGGCACGATCTGCTAGTCTTCCCCGCAGACTGATCTCGTATTCAATGGTGTAAACCTTAGGAGGGGAGTCATGATCTTGACATGCAACTACGAATGCGTTTTTCCCGTCGGTCGCGATCGCGAAACATGCCAGATACTTTCGGGCAATGTGCGGCGCAACGTACAGGCGTGCTGCGCAAGCAAATGCGCATCGCCGCATCGGTTCTGTATCGAATGCATAGAGCGCAAAGAAGAGAATCCGCATGCTGCAATTGATCGTGAGAGCGGGCTCTGCGAAGCACATGGGGGCGTGCGAAAGAGACAGCCCGTAGCGCCACATCTGATCATTGGCGCCAAGCTCAAACAGCTTTCGTCTCTGGAATGCAAGGAGGCGGTGGCCGTGCAGCTCATTGACGAACTCGTCGCAAGGCATAATTTGTCGCTCAGCGACATCGAGAGAGAAACGATGCGTACATACTATTGGGTACGTGCCCGTTACCTGCTCCGGGTCCTTGTTCCGGAAGTGCAAATGATGCTGGACGGCGAGCCGTATTTGAGAATTGGGGCGGCGCTTGAAATTGCCGGTTATATCGATTCCGTGCAGATTACGATGGCGAGGCGGATCATTGGCGAGCATCTCAGCGCGCAGTCCGTACGCAAGATCATGCACAAGTATTATCGCGGAAAGCGACGCCAATATTGAGAAGGCTTACACTGTCACTTGTGCCCCGTGTCATGCATGCGGGGCACTCTTTGTATCATGATACGATGTCCGTATGTCCGAAATTCTCGTATCGGGTTCCTTAGCCTACGACCACATCATGGAT
>JBBUCP010000023.1:0-5907 GCA_038057725.1 Patescibacteria group bacterium
TGTCAAGTTCATCGGCTTGAGTGAGCTTGAAGCCTACGTAATGAATGGCTCCGGCAAGTTGTGCGTGTGGATACGAGGAAGTGGCCAAATTGCATGCGAGCGTGCCAAGACTTGTTGCGGTGAACTCTTGTGAGAGTTCAGCGCTGCTATCGATAGATCCCGTATCGATCGGAGCTCGGGAGCAGTATTTTTTGTAGACGCTTGCAAGCAGTTCTGGTTGAACGGCAGCAGCCTGTGATTTGGCTAACTTCATGGCGTTTTCTTCATATTCATTAATCAATATATCTATATCCGCCCGTTCCAATAACGCCGCCTCAAGTGCCTCAATGTCATCCGATGCGAGGTCTAACGCGCTTTCGGCGTTAGACTTTTCGATTTGTACCTTAAGTTCGTCCATGCGATGTTGAAGTGCCATTTCTTCTGCTGAAGGTTGCGTTTTCTCACACGAAATAGGCTCGCTTAGTGTCGGACCGAAAAGATTTTCATATTTTGAGTCTGTTGATGTCGGCATGTCGCTGCTTTGCCACACAAAAAACCCTATGAGACCGGCAACCACCACTGACCCAATACCAATGTAACGTGCATAGTGCTGGCGCCTCGCGGGGTCTGCGGGAATCGTTGGGACTTTTTCTGTAGTAGCAGGTAACGAAGCTACTGTACCTCCGTTCGATATTGGAGACGTCACCGTATCCGCGATTTCGGTTGCGGCAACGCGAACGAGGCTTTCTGGCCAATTTTCCCGAATAAGCGAGTCGATTGCTTCTTGTTTACTCATCCCTGTAATAATTTTTCGCTGCAATGCCGCTACCACGAGAGGTTTTTGCATCAATGAATTGTAGCATCAGAAGATTCTGATTCAACGCAAAAATCCACCTTCCGGCGGATTTTTGCCCTAATGGCTATACTCTAGTCGCTAATGGCTATTACTTCACTGCATCCTTCAGCGTCTTCGAGGCGCGGAATTTTGGGACCTTCATCGCTTGGATCTGAATCGTCGCGCCCGTGCGCGGGTTGCGGCCGGTGCGTCCTGCACGGGTCTTTGCCTCGAAAATGCCGAGGCCTGCGATTGAGACTTCCTCGCCGCGCTTCAAGCAGTCGGTCACCATCATGATGATGGCTTCGACCGCACGTTCCGCGTCCGCCTTCGTGCAGCCGATCGTCGTATGCACTTTATCAACCAAATCCATTTTATTTGCCATAGAATGTGTATGCATTAAATATCTGCTAAGTAAAGTGATTGCCAGCCTCTTCGCCGACTGCGGAGGGGCATGTGCCAATCTGGCACCATTTTGAGCCATATTTTGGCGGTGTCAATGCTTGTCAGTGCGTAGAAACCAAGGTATATTCATCCTCATGAAAGTGGCCAAAATCGGCGTCATGGGCGCAAAGGGTTCATTTTCGGAAGAAGCAGGACGCACGTATGTGAAAAAGTACGCGAAATTGAAGAAATTTGAGATTTTGTACCTCATAGCGGCCGAAAACGTGCTTTCGGAAATCGAAAAGGGGGCTATAAACATAGGTATTTTCCCGATTGAGAACTCGAATGGAGGAATCGTGCTTGAGGCGGTGCATGCCATGGCAAAGCACAACTTCCACATCAAAAAGATGTTTGAAATCGACGTCCACCACAATCTGTTGGTGAAAAAGGGCGTAACGGCCGACAAAGTGAAGACAATCACATCGCATGACCAGGCCATAAAACAGTGTCGAATGTATCTGAAGCGTATGTGGCCGAAGGTGAATATCAAGATCTACATGGATACCGCAAAAGCGGCCGAAGACTTGGCAAAAGGGAAGCTCCCGGCTTCAACGGGCGTCATAGCTTCTCGCATGGCGGCCGAAGTATATAAGCTCGATATCCTCGAAGAAAGTATCCAAGACCTCAAATTCAATTACACGAGCTTCATTGCGGCGGAGCGGATGAAGTAAGGATACAATGAGGCGATGGCAGAAGCGTTAACCTCCGAAAAAGTAACCGTGCAATCGGCGACGAAGCAAATTCGGGACAATTTTACCCAACTCCGTGTTCGGTCCGGCGAGGTCGAATATGTTGGTGAAGGTATGGACAACATAGTATTTCGAGCAAAACACGACTACTTGTTCCGCTTTGCTAAAGATGCGGGAACATCAATGCAAAACGAGAAAGAGATACAATTACTCCCAACATTACAAAAGGCGTTAAGCTTACGGATACCGAACGTCGAGTATGCCGCTTTACAACCGAACGGTTTTTATTTTTTTGGATACAAGGAGGTCAAAGGAATGCCGCTAACTAATCAAATTATTGCAGCGATGGAGCCAAAAACAAAAGAAGATACTGTACAAACTCTCGCTACATTTTTGCAAGAGTTACGCCGGTTTCCGGCAGAAGAAGCACTCGACGTAGGTATTGCTGAGCGCAATCTTAAGAAGTTTGTTGGCGATACGTGGGATAAATATGTCGCGAATTTCACCTCTCATTTTAGCGGCCAGGAACAGAAAAGACTTTCAACGACTTTTGAAGAATACTTGAGTGACGAAAATAATTTTAAATATTCGCCTTGCTTAGTACATGCCGATCTGGGGCCGGAACATATTCTTTTTGATGATAAAGCTCAAACGATTTCGGGCGTGATTGATTGGAGTGATATGGTAGTGACCGATCCAGCCTTTGAGATGCAGGATTTGTATCAAAACTTCGGTGAAGATTTCACGCGCGATATTTTGCAAAAAATGGATGCGGATGTGGAGATGGAAGTTAAACATGCATCGTTCTTCACGATGGTCAGGAATTTGCAGCGATTTATGAGGCGAATCCAGTCAGGCGATGCACGGGCAGAGATAAATCTGGCGACGGTTAAAAGGGAATTGGGAAACTTCTAAAAAAGCTTCAGATGCTAGACGCGGACTTCGCGGCCGGCGGGGTTGACAACGAAACGACAGCGATTACTATATTACTATTATCCTATATTTACTTCGTATGACTACTACTATCAGCAAAATCACACGGGCAGGGCAGATTACGCTGCCGAAGAAAATACGCAGCGGGAGGGCTTTTGCGCATGCCAAGGCGGTGATGTTTGAAGAGCGGGGAAGCGAGGTAGTTATTACGCCGATGCGTGCCGGAAAATCTTCGGTAGAAAGCGACCATCTTGCATTCGTGGAATACACCATGCGCGATTGGCTCGATCCGGAAAATGATAACCTCTTCAAACTGCCGAAAAATCTATGACGCAGGGTGACATCGTTCTTGTGCAGTTTCCTTTTTCTAATTTAGCCGAGAAAAAGTTGCGACCCGCGCTCGTGTTGTCGAACGCACGATATAATCGCCACTTTAACGTCTTGCTTGCGGGAATTTATAGCAAAGAAAAGCCGCTGTCGGTTCCGATTACTCATGCTGACGTGCAGCGAAAGCGTCTCGTCAAGGCTTCGTACATCAGTTTACAGAATCTATTCAGCATCGAAAAGACGCTCGTCCGGCATACCATTGATGCACTTACGAAACAGAAACTTGCGGAGGTATTGGCCGAAGCAGCTTGCTGTCTTTAGCGAGCGTATTCAATCACTCTGTTCTCGCGAATCACGTTGATCTTGATTTCACCTGGATACTGCAATTCTTTTTCAATTTGATCGGCGATGTCGCGGGCGAGTTTGCGGGCGTCGAGGTCGGTGATTTCTTCAGGACGAACGAAGACGCGGACTTCGCGGCCGGCGGAGATCGCGTAGACCTTGTCGACACCTGGGTGCTGCTTCGCGATGCCTTCTAAATCCTCGAGGCGCTTTACGTACTGCTCGATGGAATCTCGGCGTGCTCCTGGGCGGCCGCCGGAAACCGCGTCGGCGACTTGGACGATCATCGATTCAGGCGTTTCGTACGGATATTCCTCGTGGTGCGCCTGCATTGCTTGGATGACTTTGTGATCGACGTTGAATTTCTGTAAAATCCTTCGTCCGATTTCGACGTGCGTGCCCGGAACTTCGTGGTCAACGGCCTTGCCGATGTCGTGCAAGAGGGCGCCTGCGCGCGCGATTGCCGGGTCTGCGCCCAGTTCCTCCGCGAGCATCCCCGCGAGGTGCGCCATTTCAACCGAGTGGTCGAGGACGTTCTGGCCATACGACGTGCGGAAATAGAGGCGGCCGAGGATCATAAAGAGCTTCGGGTCGAGATTCGTGACGCGCGCGTTGTACGCGGCTTCCGAGCCTTTCTTCTTGATGATGTTGCCGATCTCGCCCTCTGCTTTCACCACAGCCTCTTCAATTTTTGCCGGCTGAATGCGGCCGTCGAGGATGAGGTTTTCAAGCGCAATGCGCGCGATCTGGCGGCGGACAGGGTCGTAGCACGAGAGGGTGATCGTGCCCGGCGTGTCGTCGACGATAACGTCGACACCCGTCATTTTCTCAAACGTGCGGATGTTACGGCCTTCCTTGCCGATGATTTTGCCCTTGAGGTCGTCGTTCGGGATCGAGACGGTCGTCGCGAGGACATCGGAGACGACGGAGTTTCCAAGGCGGTGGACGGAGGTCGTGAGGATTTCCTTGGCACGCCCTTCGAGCTTTTCATTGCCGGAAATTTCAAGCTTGCGCATGCGGCCTTCGAGGTCGTTTTCGTATTGCTTTTCGATCGATGAGATAAGTTCGGTTTTCGCTTCGTCTTTCGTGAGGCCGGCGACTTTTTCAAGCTTTTCCTGCTGCGCCGCAATGGTTTCTTGCGCTTTTTCTTTCAATTTCGAAACTTCCTCGGTCTTTTCCTTCAGCGATTCGCTCTCGGAATCGATATTTTGTTGGCGCTGGTCGAGGAGGCCTTCCTTTTTCACGAGGCGCTCTTCCACTTGCTTCAGATCGCGCTCTTTTTCTTTGAGCTCGTTCGAGGTAGTTTCTTCTTTTTCACGCGCGCGGTTTTCGGCTTCTTCCGTGATCCGCTTTGCGGTCTCCTGCGCATCGAGGCGCATCTGCTTTATTTCGAGCTCCATCGAGCCGCGCTTTCCGAGACTGATGATCCAACGGAGGAAATATCCGAAGGCGGTACCGACAAGGCCCGAGAGGGCGAGGAGGGCGAGGATTAATTTTAATGACATAGGCGGTTATATTTCCGCCGAGCACTTCTTTGCGTTGTACCTACGATGAAAACATGCAAACAATTAGTTCAAAACAAGAGACGAATCGTGCGCAACGCGTCGGAGGAAGGTGTTCGGGAAGGAAAATTTCAGCATAATTTTTTAGTAAGGTGTACCGCGACTATAGCACCCTTATAAAGAAAGGGGAAGGGTGTACAAATCCACGATACGATACTATTCCAGCACCTTGTCAATGATTCCGTAGGTTTTGGCTTCTTCCGCTGTCATGAAGAAGTCCCTATCGACGTCTTTTTCGATCTTATCGAGCTTTTGCCCGGTATTCTTGGCGAGCATCTTGTTGAGGCGCTCGCGGGTTGCGATGATGTGCTTGGCCGTGATTTCGATATCCGAGGCCATGCCTTCGGCGCCGCCCGAGGGCTGGTGGATCATGACTTCGGCGTTCGGGAGGGCGAATCTCTTGCCTTTTTTGCCGGCCGAAAGGAGGACCGCGCCCATCGAGGCAGCCAGGCCGACGCAGACGGTCGAGACATCCGGCTGGATGTGGTTCATGGTGTCGAGGATGGCGAGGCCGGCCGAGACGTGTCCGCCGGGAGAATTGATATAAAAGGAAATGTCCTTCTTCGGGTCTTCGGAGGCAAGGAAGAGCATCTGGGCCACGACGAGATTCGCCACGTCGCTATCAATCGGCCCGCCGAGGAAGATAATGCGCTCCTTGAGGAGGCGTGAGTAAATATCATACGCCCGCTCGCCCATCGAGGACTTTTCGATGACCATCGGAACCAACATAGATGCTTTTGTCATATACAGGAGTGTATAGAAAAAATACCCCGCATGCAACTGGCACTTTCGTCAA
>JBBUCP010000024.1:0-5580 GCA_038057725.1 Patescibacteria group bacterium
CCGGATCTCGCAAGGGATCTCCAGTTGGCAATTTGGCCCAACGAACAAAAACTCCCCCGCAAGGGGGAGTTTTTGTTTTGTCGCGAATCGCCGAGTTCAGCCCGTTATCCCCAACCAAACCCGCTTTACGATAATGTATTGTATTTCGAGTATACAATTGCCGTACGTTACTGCGTATATTGAGTACGCATCGTGCGTGTTTATTATTTAGTACATTAAGTATCTATGAATACATTTCTTTCACGGGGTAATGGATGGGTAGCCGCGTTGCTTGCGGTTGTGTGCATGTTTGCAGTTGTTAGCGTCGTTCAGGCAGCGACGACGATTAGCGCTAATATTGTCACCGCGGGTACGCTCGCAGTTACGGGCGCGACGACGTTGAGCAGCACCCTGGCTGCGGGAGCGACGACCATCACTGGTGCCGCGACGGTTTCAACGACACTTGGTGTGACCGGCGTATCGACGCTTACAGGTGGCGTTGCGGTTGGTGCGACCGCAAATACGGTGACTGACATGTCGATCGGCTCTTGCAATATCCCGGCGACGACCGTTGCGGCTTCCTCGACTGCCTATGCTGACTGCACGACGAACGTCACGATTTCAACCAGTGATCGCGTTGTTGTGCAGGCAACAAGCTCACTTCCGGCGAACTTCGTCATCCAAGCGGCTTCAACAACGGGTGCAACGACCATCAACGTGCGCATTCTTAACACCGGCATGATCGGCGGTACAGCAACCGGTGCAAACACGTTCAACTTTTGGGCGGCTCGCTAATAGGTAGATAGTCCTATTATCAACCTAGCGAACGCTCATGAAAAAAATTCTCAAAATAGCCTCGCTCATCGGACTGATGCTTCCGAGCATTGCACTCGCAGCGTTTAACGACGTGACGCTCACGACGGATACGGTCTTCACCGTGGACGGCATGACGCTCAATGTGACGGGCTCGTCAGCCACGATTGAATCGATCGTGGTAGATGGCTCGAGATTGACGGTGACCATCGCGGCAGGATCCAGTATCACCGTCGATGCGGCGAACCACAATATCCTTTCCGATGCCCTCGAGAGCGGCGTCACATACACTAAGACGAGCACCTGTACTAATTCGGATTCAAACATTACGCTCACGGGCGGGTCAGGCACGAGTGTGGTGAGCATAACGCCATCCGTGACCTCGTGCGGAGGTGGCGGAAGCGGGGGAGGTGGCGGAGGGGGTGGGGGCGGCGGAAGCAGCACGCCTACTCCGACGCCTGCAACAACCACTCCGGCACAACCAACGGCTCCGGCGACACCGGCGGCGCCTTCAGCAAATATTGCGGCGCTCGTTGCGCAGCTCCAATCGCTCATTGCCACATTAAAGTCGATGGGTGGCACGGTCTCGCCGGCGCTTGAAGCCACGATCGCGTCTCTCGCGGGCACGGCGCCGAAGAGCCCGGGCGCATTTATGCGGGATTTAAGTCTCGGCATGACCGGCGATGATGTGAAGGCTCTCCAAGTATTCTTGAATACGCATGGATATCCGGTTACAGCGAGTGGTTCTGGATCGCGCGGGAACGAGACCAACCGGTTTGGCGGCCTCACGCGCGCAGCCCTTGCGAAATTCCAGAAAGACAAAGGCATCACACCGCCAGCTGGCCACTTCGGGCCAAAGACCCGTGCAGCGGTTAATGGGATGAAATAGACAAAGGCACTGTTCCTTACAAAACGCCTTCCCAAGAGAGGGCGTTTTGTGTGCTGTGAAAGCGGTGTCTCGTCGGAACCCATTGGTGCTCGTTACGGCGCTTGGAGGAGGAACGTGAGAAGGAATAAAGGATAATTCACAAAAGGCTTCGCGACTTCAAACTACTCGACAGTGAATCGTGTATCATGTTTGGTACCATGGTCTCAAACACTCAGCACAAGGGATCTTTGTTCGATGACACGCCTCGAGGAATACTCGAAATGCTTCTTGTCGCCGGAGGCATAGCCCTTGCATTAACGGTAGCGCCGACCGCTCTCATGGCGCTTGCGGGATTGGGCTATGTCATTAAAGCTGAAGATCGCGCACGAAACCGCAAATTACGAAGCGCGTTTGCGTACCTTGCGCGGCAGAAGTACATCCAAAAGCGTCAACATGGTAAGGCGGTGCGGGTTGAATTGACCCAAAAAGGGCGCAGGCGCATCCTGCGGTATATTGAGCGTCGCACTCTGAGTACTCCTGTTGAGCGCCCTCAGGTATGGGATAAAAAGTGGCGGGTAATACTGTTTGATATCCCGGCAGGGGAGCGCACGAAGCGTAATGCGTTTCGATCATTCATACGGCGACAAGGAGCCGTCATGCTCCAGAAAAGCGTCTGGGTACACCCCTTTGATTGCTCCGAACAGGTCGCGCTCTTAAAGGAGGTCTTTCGCCTCACCGACGAGCAACTTCGGCTCATCGTGACTCATTCGATCGGCCACGATGCCACTCTTCGGAAGCATTTCAAGATTTGAATACGGTAGAGTTTATATTGGGTACCATGGTACCAGAAATAAACTCTCAATCCTGGTTTTGCGTGAATGTAATTTTAACTATCCACACCCCGTCCTTGCCCTTCATGAAGTTGGAGAGTGAATCGCGACTATAATGGAGCGATGCAAGACCTTTCGAGATATTTTCGAGCCCGCGATGAAAATATCCGAAGGGTGTACTGCTCCTGTAAGGAGACTGGCGGGATGGGGAAGTTCTTTTTGACATCGGGGCTTGTATCGGCAGCTATTGTCGCGGTTGCGGTTCCTGCACTTTCGTTTGCCGATATTGAAGTTCCGACCATTACGTTGGTTGCTGAACGCGGGGGAATTGTGGTAACCGATGAAGTATTTCCTGAATGGCCGGTCATTGCTGGCAGTCAATTGTCGAATACCGATCATGATTGGAAGATTGGGTTTCCAATCCCATGGTCAAACGATGTCCCCGCGTCGCGCGCCGTCGTTGGTATCTTTAAAGGAGCCCTTTTTGAACCGGCGTACCCGTTGGTGCTTGGCGATTCGTTCTCATTTGTACACGCGACGCTCATGACGAGTTTTGCGACGACGACCGTCATCATCCCGGCCCCCGTCTTTGGCGATTCGGACACTCCAAGCGGCCTGTACACGCTCTTTGTGTACGAGTTGCCAGAAACGAAGTTCGTCTGCCAAGATGTCGAACCGTTTGATTGCTTTGAGGAACCGTATACCGACCAGGATTTTATCGATTATCAGACGACCGATACAAACCAACCCGGCGCGCCGCTTACTTATCCACCACTTGGCGGTCGCATTATAACGTTCGAGTATATCGCAGGAGCCGCTCCCGGGACGTGTAGCATCGATTGTTTTTCGAGCGTTGTCTTTATCCCTGGCATCAAGGGAAGCGTTCTTACAAGCGGCTCCGATACGCTCTGGCCGCCGACACTCTGGAGCAACGATGTGCCACAACTCGCGCTCAACGAAGCGGGGGAAAGTGTAAACGATATCCAAGTGGACGGCATCTTAGATACGTTTTACACGACCCCGATCTACGCGCCGGTTTCGGATTTCCTGGATAGCCTCGTCACCGACGAGACGATCAGAGGATGGCTCCCGCTTGCCTACGATTGGCGCTTCATGCCGGAGCAGGTTCTGGATGACGGGGTCAAGACCAACGAAGGCACGGTGGACATCCTTCAACAAATCGAAGACCTCGCGTCGCAGTCAAAATCGGGCAAAGTCACCCTTGTCGCCCACTCCATGGGCGGGCTCATGGGAAAGGCCATCATCAAGCGCTTGCAACAAGAAGGAAAAGATGACCTCATCGATTCGTTCGTTATGGTGGGTTCGCCGCAGCTTGGCACGCCGCAGGCGATTGCCGCCATCCTCCACGGCGACGGCGAAGGACTCCTCGGCGGCTTTATCGTGCATCCTGCACATGCGCGTACGCTCTCCCAAAATATGCCGAGTGCCTACAATTTGTTACCGTCGCCTGCCTACTTTAACGCGGTCTCTGATTCGGTTATTACCTTTGCCGATGTTGGTTTTACGCAAGACTGGCGTGCTTTGTGGGGAAATTTCATCAATACCTACAGCCCGTTTTTCGAATTTATGACGGGGCAGGGTGTTGCGCGCACCAATCCGCCCGACAGCTTTCTGAACATTCCGGAAGTTGTACGCACCGATCTTATGGCAGCAGCCGATGATTTCCACGCGACATACGATACCTACGAAATCCCCGCACATATCCGTGTGGTACAAGTTGCCGGTTGGGGAAGGCCGACGGTAAAGGCGGTGGAATATGGGACGAATCATCTTTTGCAGAGTTATAAGACAGCGTTTACTCGAGAAGGCGACAGCACGGTCGTCTATCCAAGTGCGATTTCATCAGATGCGGACGAGACTTATTTCTTTAACCTTGACCTGTTTAGAGATCCTAACAATAAACAGGCGGAGCACAGAGACTTACTAAACACTAGTCCCATGGAGGTACTTTTAGAATCAATAGTCAGGGAGGGAAACGTAATTGAGACTAATATTCTTTCCTCTACCAAACCTCAAGTAACGGACGTCGAAGATCAGCTCATTGTAAGTACCCACTCTCCCGTCATCCTCGGCGCATACGATGCGCTCGGAAACTTCACGGGTATCGATCCCAATCAAAATCTTTCAGCCGAAATTCTCACGATTTTGGAGAACATACCCGGAAGCTCGTTCCTCTACACCAGCGAGAGTCAAAATATCTTTCTACCCAACGAAGGCACCTATACCTTTGTATACCAAGGTGTTGGAAGTGGCCCCACGACGGTTACCATTGATACCTTCACGGCTGACGCCGTCACTCCGGTTGCTCAGTTTTCTGACATTCCAACGACCGAGAACACCAGTGCAACGTTTGAAGTGACCAGCGCTGCGCCGGAAGAAACGACGATTGCAGTGGACGTGGATGGCGACAGTGATACCGACGAGACGGTACAACCCGATGGCCACCAATCGTCGTTGAACGAACTCCTTGTCATTATCAAAGGGAAAATTCTCGCACTCAACATCAAAGACAAGCTCAAACAAAATCTTTTGAAGAAAATTGACTCTCTTGAAAAAAAGATTGCAACCAAGAAGCAGAAAAATGCAAAGATACTCGCCAATTTCAAACAGAAGATTTTGAATCAGGCACTGAAAGGAAAAATACAAATGGGGGATGCCAGTGAGATGACTGCGCTCCTTGAAATTTTGGAGGCGCAGGCGGAAGATGTTGCGCTCGATGCAAATGTCCTCGCACCGTTGAAGGAGAAGATCGTCTCGTTGAATATAAAAGCGAGTTTGAAGAATGATCTCCTTAAGCGTGTCAGCAAGCTTGAAAACCAGCACATATTGACGAATACGCTCGCAAACCTCACAAAGAATATATTGAAGAAGGCAACAAATGGAACAATAGCGGATACCGATGCACAGATGTTGATTGACCTCATTAGCCAGATTGAAAGTGCGATATAATTGCGGTATGAACACAAAAAGGACGATATTAATTCTACTGATTTTTTCTCTCGCTGGTTCGGTAGGAGGATATCTTTTAACGAATAGTTACGACTACGGTTTTTGTTACGCCAATCTTGA
>JBBUCP010000025.1:0-10562 GCA_038057725.1 Patescibacteria group bacterium
CCCGCGCGACCTTACGCTGCGCATCCCACGCGCATTGGTGCGATTTATCGCAACAAAAGGATCAATTACCATAAACGGCGTCGCACTCACGGTGGCGCGTATGCGCGGCAGCGAATGTACGGTGGCGCTCATCCCGTACACGCTCGCACATACGGATCTCGGGGCACTGGAAACGGGCGATCACGTGAATCTCGAAACCGATCTTCTCGCGCGGTATCTCGCGCAGCTCGTGAAGAAATGATAGGGTGCCCTCATGCAACGGAAGCACCATCGGCGCGCGGTTGCGGCGCAAAACGCGGCACAACTCAACGTCGGCATTGTCGTTTCTGATTTTAACGCTTATATCACCGGCGCCCTCCTTGAGGGTGCACTCACGACGCTTGCAGAATGGAAGGTTGCAAAGAAGAACATCACCGTACTGCACGTACCTGGGGGTTTTGAGATTCCGCTCGGGTGCCTCCAGCTTCTGAAATCAAAAAAGCCTGATGCGCTTATCGCCCTCGGATGCGTGATCAAGGGCGAGACGAAACATGACGAATATATCTCGCATGCCGTCGCGCATGCACTACAAGATTTGATGCTCACGCACCACGTGCCGATTGGTTTTGGTGTCCTCACGCCGAATTCGCTTGCGCAAGCGAAAGCGCGCTCGCGGGGGAAAACGAACAAGGGCTGCGAGGCTGCCGCGGCAGCGCTCGCTATGATCGCTGTGCATTAAGGGTTGCGTGGTCTCTTTTGCATGCGACAATGGGGCGATGAGAAAAGCCATCCTTGCGTCGTCACTTATCGCCCTTATCCTTCCTGTCGCTGCATACGCGGCAACCGCGCAAGAGCTTGCCGCGCAGATCGAGGCGCTCCTCAAGCAGGTAAGTGCCCTGCAGCAGCAAGTCGGCGCAGGGGCAACGCCGGGCGGCACCGGGAATGGTGTGCCGACCGCGGGAGCCGTGAACACCTCCGGAATTCAATGCCCCTTGATCAGCCGCAACCTGAAGAAGGGCATGTCGGGTACCGACGTGACGCGCCTACAGCAATTTCTTGCGCTCGACCCTTCGATCTACCCGGAAAAATCAGTCACCGGCTACTACGGCGCCTTGACCGAAGCGGCCGTGAAGCGCTTCCAATGCAAGAATAAAATTGTCTGCGACGGGACGCCGGAGAGCACTGGCTACGGCGTGACAGGGCCGCGCACGGCGGCTTTGCTTGCCTTGCAGTGTCCCGACATCATCGGCGGGGGCGGGAATTCGAACATCGCGAGCGGCTTCATCCGCGTCACGCCCACGAGCGGCCCTGTGCCCCTCATGGTGCAGGTCGAAGCGATCCTGAACACCGTGAAATCATGCTCGGGCGTCACCTTCGAGGTGTATTATGGTGATGGTTCCGCCCCGGCCAACATCACGGTTCCGTCGGGCTATTGCAACGAGCTGCGGCAGGTGTTGAGCCACACATTTACCGCAAACGGCGCGTATACGATCTCACTCCGCTCCGGCATCCACCAGAATTCAGTGACCGTAAACGTGACCGGAACCGCAACGCCACCTCCGAGCGCAAGTATCTTCAACGCGTCGCCGATCTCGGGGCCGGCGCCCTTGAATGTCCTTTTTACCGGGACGCGCAACGTGGGGAATTCCTGTAGCGCAGGCTCGTACACGATTGATTTCGGCGATGGCACATCGACGCAAATCCCGGACACGGGCTGCAGCGCATCAAGTTTTTCATTCTCACATTCGTACGCGAATACCGGCAATTACGTCGCGCGGTTCTACCGCAACAATGACCAGGGCGAGACGCGCTCGATTTCGATCGCGGTTGGCGGTTCTTCTGGCGGCGCCTTTACGATCACGCCCGGGACCGACGGCGATCCTATGAAATCGACCGCGCAATTCGATCTCGTCTCCTCGTGCGCACGCTATGACCTGGATTGGGGCGACGGCAGCTCGCACGCGACGCAAAGCGAAGGCTCGTGCGCCGCGGGGACGACGTCCAAAAATCTCCCGCACACATACCAAAATGCGGGCACCTACACGCTGACGCTGAAGCGCGGCGCGAATCTCGATTCGACCGCGACGATCTCGCTCGTGATCGTCAACTAGTTCATTCAACGTGGAGAGCGCCGCCGTTTCTCTGGAGGCGTGTTGCAAGCGCCGGATGTTTTTCGAGTGTCGGGTCTTTTTCGATAAGCGCAAGCGCCTCCTCGCGTGCGGCTTTGATGAGTTTTGCGTTCTGGAGCGCCTCCATTCCCAAATCCGACATGCCCCACTGGCGCGCGCCGTATAAATCGCCCGCGCCGCGCGCCGCAAGGTCGCTCTCGGCAAGTTGGAATCCGTCGCTTGATTTTTCAAGCGCTTTCAAGCGCTTCATCGCCATTTCTCCCTTCGATTCCGGCAGGAGAAAGCAGAAGGGAGGATGGGACGAGCGTTGCACGCGGCCGCGCAGCTGGTGCAGCTGCGCGAGGCCGAAGCGCTCAGCGCCCTCGATCATAATGACCGTCGCATTCGGGACGTTGATGCCGACTTCGACGACGGAGGTCGCAACGAGAATATCAATTTTTTGTGCGGCAAATTTGGCCATGATTTTTTCTTTTTCGTCGGGCTTCACGGCGCCGTGGAGGAGGCCGACTGTATATTCAGGGAAGATATCCTTTTGCAGCCGCGCCGCTTCCGCTTTCGCGCTCTTCGCTTGGATGGCGTTCAATTTTTCCGGATCGGGCTCGTTAATGCGCGGGCAGATCACGTACGCCTGGCGGCCTTTTTCGAGTTCTTCGCGCACTTTGTCGTACGCCTTCTGCCGCATCTTCGGCATGAGGATTTCTGTCGTTATTTTCGCGCGCCCGGGCGGGAGTTCGTCGAGGACGGACAGGTCGAGGTCGCCGTACATGGTAAGCGCGAGCGTGCGGGGGATTGGGGTCGCCGTCATCGAGAGGAAGTGCGGCGCAGCATCGCCTTTTCGTGCAAGCTCGCGGCGTTGCCGCGTCCCGAAGCGATGCTGCTCGTCGACGATCGCGAGAGCAAGGTGCTGGAACTCGACTTTCTTTTGGATGAGCGCGTGCGTGCCGACCAAGATCGCGATCTCGCCGTTTTTCACCCATTTCAAAAGCTGCGTGCGGGAGATGTCCGTGGATTTGCCGCGACCATTCTTACTCGCGATTTTTGATGGAAATTTCTTGCAGCCCGATCCGGTCACGAGGCCGATATTGATGGGGAGGTCATTGAAGTATTCAATGAACGAAAGGAAATGCTGTCCGGCGAGAATTTCCGTCGGCGCCATGTAGGCGACCTGCAGGGTGCCGCTCTCGCGCCCTGGCGGTCGCGAATTCACGGCCGCGTATGATGCGGCCGCTGCGACAAGCGTCTTCCCCGAGCCGACGTCGCCCTCGAGGAGTCGCGCCATCGGGTGCGGCGTTAAAAAATCTTTGAGGATTTCCGCGATCGCGCTCTTTTGCGCGCCTGTCGGCGGAAAGTCGATCGTTGAGAGGAATTTCTTCACATGCGCTTCGGCGTCGTCAATGCGAAACGAGGGAAGTGCGGCATTTTCGGCGCGCTCTTTTGCGCGCGCAGCCTGGATCGCGAATATTTCTTCGAATGAAAATCGCTTGCGCGCGGCCTCTGCATGCTTTTTGTCTTCAGGCGTGTGGACCATGATGAACGATTCGTGCAAGGGTGGCAGATGGTACCGCTCGCGCACCTCATCGGGAATCGGATCATGCAGCGCTTTATGCGCGCCGTGTTCAAAGACGCGCTTCATCGCATGGTAGAACCAGAGTGAGGTGACGCCGCGCGATTCGGGGTAGACGGGGAAGATGGAGCTTGTAGCCTGTAGCTCGTCGCCTGCAGCAGGAGATGCAAACATCCCTTCGGGCATGACTTCGCCCGCGGCGATCGCGACGACCTCCGGATTTGTAATATACGGCTTTTCAGGCGAGCCGCCGACGGAGCCGGTGAGCTTCACGGGGGTGCCTTGCGGCGCCATTTTGGCCATATACGGCTGGTTAAACCACATGACTTTCACCGTGCCGCTCGAGTCGGAAAACCACCCCTCGGTAGCAGGCCTCCTACTACGCCACAATTTTTTGGCTTCCAGCTTGCTCAAAATTCCGACCAGTGATACCTTCGTGCCCGGAACGAGGTTGTTGACACTTCCCGAGCTGCCCCCGTGCTCGTAGCGAGCCGGGACGTGGTAGAGGAGGTCGCGGATAGTATGGAGCTGGAGCTTCTTCAGCGCAGATGCTTGTGCGGCTACAAGGCGAAAGTGTGTGCCGAGCGCATCGTCGTGGTGCATGGGGGCATTATATGCGCTCCATGAGTTATGCACAGGTACGCAACTTGCATCAGGAAAAGCTTTCAGTACGATAGCGGTGTTTGGGGTAGGAGTTACAAAATTCATCCAAATTAAAAAGTATGATGGCGGATGACAACGACGAAAAGGAATTGAATCCGGAAGCAGTCGACGATTTGCTCGAAGCGGATTGGAAGGAAGATGACGAAGAGGGGGATAAGTTGTTTGGAGATGAGGAAGAGGAGGTTTAGCAAAAAATGTCCTGTGGGTGAGACGGGGTTGGGGCCCCGGCGCAATGCCGGACTGAGCGAAGGCGAAGGAGGCGGGGTCGCACGATTCGCCAGCAGGCGAATATGTGCGACTTTTTTGCTACAATACCCGTATGCATTTCCTCTGGCGCTTTCTCGCCGTCGCGGTTGCCGTGTATCTCACGGTCAATCTCGTGCCGGGCATTTCAATGAGTGGCGGTTGGATGACGCTGCTGCTCGTGTCTCTCGTGTGGTCGGTCATCATCACTGTCATTAAGCCCGTTTTGGGCATCCTCTCGCTCCCGATCACCATCATCACGCTTGGCCTTTTCTCACTTGTTTTGAACGCACTCCTTTTCTGGGGCATGGAACTCGTCGTCCCCGGCTTCGACATCGCCGGCTTCTTTCCGGCGCTCCTCGGCTCCATCGTCCTCTCGATTTTCAGTTGGCTCATCGAGAAAGTATTCTAGTTTTCATCGCTTGCCTTGACAGTGATGCAGTATGTGAGGCATTGCGGCCTATAGGAGAGAATTATGGCTTCACCCCCGCACAAACCAAGCACATCATGACTTCGCCTTGCCCGGCAAGGGGGATTTTCTAGCATTACCGTATTACCAGCTAATATACAAAATCTATGCGTTTTGATCCACCACCTGCAGCTCCAAAACAGGATCCAAAGAAATAAGGCTTGTGCAATCTCTAGAGACGAAAAGCCGCTTCCGGAAAGCGGCTTTTCCTTATGTGGTCACGCTACAGGGATCTCCGATTTCTTCAAAAGCTCCCCGATCCACTGCGGCGCGCTCTCGACAAGCAGCTTCGGCTCCTTTTCGATCATTTGCTTCACGACGTCGCGGGAAAGCCAACGCACTTGCGCGACCTCCTCCTTATTTAATTCCATAACGTCCGTCGGCATGTCGGTCACGTACGTGAACCATTGGCAGAAGAGATTCCCACCAGGCGGATGGAGCCTGATGCGCGGGCCTTTCTCGAGTTTCTTTGGGTTGATCATCAGGCCGATTTCCTCCACCGCCTCTTTCAGTGCGTTTGCTGCGTATTCTTCGCCTTCTTCAATGGTGCCGGCGACCGCGGGCCCCCATTTGCCGGGGTCGTTCTTTTTGGACTGCGCCTGCTGCGCCATGAGGATGTCGCCCCCAGGCTTCGTGATCCAAATGGCAGCGACGCGGTAAATATCGTCCGCGCCAAGTGCGTCGCGCTCTTTCGCGCCAATAGGGTTGTCGTTTTCGTCGACGATTGTTATTCGTGTCATATGTGCGGAAGAGGTGGGAGTCGAACCCACAAGCCGCTTTTGACGGCTACAGGTTAGCAACCTGCCGGCTTACCATTCGCCACACTCTTCCCCGAAAGCGCATAGTACGTCAATTAGCATACCTTTTCAAATGTTTCGGATTGTGCGATCCGATGATTGAGAAATACTTTTCCATGTCAGAAATACTATCGAGTCGGACGTCTTTTCTTGTTACTCTAGGCGACATACCAAGATCGGCAAGTATCTTCGCAACTGAAAATCGTAAGGGCTCTGAATAACTCGTAAAGGAAAGTTTTTTGTAGTGATACCACTTGCCCTTAACTTTGTATGAGTGCGTAAACACGGATCCGTCCGTATCAACAAGGCCTCGTACGCATGCAATGACAAATTTCTTATTTTCCTTAATCCAATCAGGTATATCGAATTGCTGTTTAACTTTATTACCGATGGGAAGTCCGAGAGAATGAAGATACGTAACCATTGCAGCGCGAGATACGACGATGTTAAAAACTGAGGATCTGGGAATGTGGTAGAGAGCGGGTTTAATGCGGAACAATTTCTGGATTCGTCTTGAGACGAAATCAATATATTCACGGTCATCAATGTGATGAAGCGTAATAACCGCTTGGTATTTATGCATGCCGCCGTCGCCCATCATGATGCCGATGAATTCTGCAAGCTGGACGGATTTACGAGGTTTGTGAATCATCTTCGCGTGGAATTGAGGCGGTTGGCGAAACTTACCGATTTTTTCCCACCATTCTCGCCATCCATGCTTTTGGTTCTCTGGATTTCCAATACGTCCTCCTTGTTTTTTGATCGATGCATAGCCGCCTTTTTTCGCTCCTTTGTGCACGTACCAATATCTATCTCTAATTTCGACGTCATCCGACAATGTGATGTGGCTAGCTTTACTTAATTTCTTTGCCGCTTCGAAATTCATTAAAAGTCTTTCATTTTCCCAGTCGTTTAATGTCCGCGTATGAACTCCTATAAAATCTGCTACTCGTCTTTTCGTCCATAATAATTTTTCTTGAGCCTGAAGGAGGAATGCTCGTTGCCTTCCGCTGGGAAATTTAATTCTAGATATAAGCGATTGCGCCATGTCTCCATGTTACCTTAATATATTACAAGCGAAGGTTATCGAGGTGGATAACTCATGCATGTGCAAGTGCGAGTAGCGATACGTCCGTTCCTTTAAGTGGTTTTGCGGCGTGGGATAGTGTTGCACCTGTTGTCGTCACGTCATCAATCAAAATTATTTGCGCGTTTTCGAGCGGCTTCAGGAGCTCGAATGCGCCGGCGACATTTTTGAGGCGTTCGCTGCGCGAGAGGCGCGTCTGCTGCGGTGTTGCACGGGTGCGGACGAGGGAGTGCGGATCAACGCGGGACAGTTCGCCGTTTTTGAATTCGTCCGGCAGATTCTGCAAGATTTTTTCGACTTGGTTGAATCCGCGCTCGCGGATGCGCGACGCGTGGAGGGGGACGGGGATGAGAACGACCGGTTTCGTCGAAAATGCTTTCAGGTTCGCGATTTCCTCATGCAAATATTCCGCGAGCGCACCGGCGAGCAATTTCGCCGCGTGCCCGGATTTATCGTACTTGAGCGCTTTGATCAGATCCTGCACGACTTCGGCCCGGTAGTTGAGAAGAGTCGTGATCTCGACGCCGCACGCTTCATGGAGGACGGGGGAGACGGGGATGTCTTCGACACTATACTCGTCGATCCGGATGATGCGGTCTTTGCGCGGCAGGACGATATCGAGCGCGGATTGGATGAAAGATGCGAAAGCGCGCAGCATGCTAGTATTTTGTCACCTGCCCCGTTAGAGGCCACAACAAGTCTCTAAATGGTGTGCATAGGTAATTTCTATGACTGATTCGGACGGTTCACAAAAAGGAATGCTCTCTAATGGGGTGAAATTGACCGAACAACGCTGCGTCCCGTGCGAAGGGGGAACCATGCCGCTCACGATCGAGGAATCAGAAACACTCATGAAAGACGTGGGCGGCTGGACGCTTTCGCCGGATGTGAAGAAAATCTCACGGCACTACACATTCAAGAATTTTGCCGAGGCCTTGGCGTTTACGAACAAAGTCGGCACGCTCGCCGAAGCAGAAGGCCATCACCCCGATCTCACGCTCGGATGGGGGAAAGTAGGCGTCGAACTCACTACGCACGCAATCGGCGGCCTTTCCGTCAACGACTTCATCCTCGCAGCGAAAATTGATGTGATACCTTAATATGGTATAGTATCGACTATGACTAACGCACAACTCAACAAAAAGCTAGAACACATAATCGAGCAGAAAATCATCGAGCTGTACGGTGACCCTGATGCGGGGCTCGAATTTAAAAAGAGCTTTGTGGATCGGCTCCGAAGAAGTATGCGCAGTAAAAATCGAAAGCTGGTTCCGCACTCGGAAATCCTTAAGAAATATGGCCTCCGCTAAATGGAGCCGCGTCGCACTTGATAATCTGGCAAAATTAGATCCGTTCGTGCAAGAGCGGATGCTTATGAAAGTGAATTGGCTCGAAGAAAATTTTAGCGCCATCGTGTCTGCAGCCCTACGAAACGAATTGAAAGGTTTGTATAAATTGCGAGTCGGTGACTATCGGATTGTATATTCAATCGCTCGTGGCGAACCCATTATCGAAGCTGTCGGCCATCGGCGGGATGTGTACAAGTAAATATGACGGACGAAACTGAGACACCTGCAGCGGCTCCAGCAGAAGAAGCGCCGGCGCCTTCGGCGCCGGCAGAAGTTTCCGCGCAAGAAATACCTGCGCCGGCAGAAGCGGCAGCAGAAATTCCGACACCAGAAACTCCTCCGCATACAGAATTGGCAACAGAAATCCCCGCACAAGAAGCTCCCACACCTGCAGAATCTCAATCCGAGGCGCAACCGGAAATTTCTGAAGCTGCGCCGGAACCAGTTTCCGAACCTCCTCCGTCTTCTCCCGAACCTTCTGCGCCGCCCGCACCGCAACCATCGCAACCATCGCAATCCGCATCTGTGCCCGCGTCTGCGACGGCAACGTCTTCCTCGCTTCCTCCATCGGCACCGCTGCGCAAGCAAGCGCTCGCAGCGAAACGCGAAAAAGCCGACGCACGGCGCGAGAGCATCGTCGAACTTGCTCGTGCAAAAAAATCGATCACCAACAACGACGTCCAACTGCACTGCCACGTCTCTGATGCGACCGTGACGCGCGATCTCGAGCAGCTCGTCAAAGACGGCCGTCTCACGCGGGTCGGCAAGCAAAAGCGCCCGAAATACAAACCCGCCTGAAAGAGGCAACTGGCTCATTCCGGCCGGAATGAGCCAGTTTGCATCTGGGAAAAGGCTGTGGCATAATGCGTCCAGCTTTGGCAATCACGCCAAGCTCTTTGAGGAGATACGAAAATGGCAGCTCAGAAAGTTGTCGTTGAGGGGTCGTCCGTGACGGCTCTTCAGTTGAAAGACATGTTCCGCCAGTTTGCGGATGGCAGCTTGAACGGCGAGCACGTCCAGGCGTTCATCGAACATCGGAATCCGTTCGAGGAAACGTACGAGAAGAAGCCGACCAAAGACCATCGCAAACTTCTCAGCCTCATCAGTACCACTCCGATGCTGGGTGCGGTGAAGTTCAAGGCGAGCGAGCACTTCAAAGTCGATACGAGCGAGAATGCGAAGGTGAAGATCGCATTTTTGTGGGACAATTTCAAAACTCACTTTGTCCCCAAGGTTGAAGAAAATGTTCCGGCAGGCGAGCGCAAGATCCACAAGCTGGTCCGCGATTCGCTTGATGCGCCGATCATCGAGACGCTTGGAGATGTGCACGAGACGTATCTGGCCGACCTGTGGACTCTCTTGGAGCTTCAGCCAAACGGCGAGGAAGGCCATCTGCTCGTGAATGGTTACGCCAACATCTTCTACATCAAGGACAAGGGCGGCGTTGCTTGGGCGGTCGACGCCCACTGGAACTCCGTCGATGGCGGCTGGTTCGTGGGCGCCAACTCCGTCTCGAACCCGAATAAGTGGAACGACGGCAACCAGGTTGTCTCCCGCTGATTCTAAAAAACTTAGCCATTTGTACCTTCGACCCTTTGCATCTTTGAGCGGTGCAAAGGGTCTTTCATTTTGTATAATCATAAACGAGGATGACTCACGTGCGGCGGCCACGGCTTCCGCGCAGCGCCTCGGGCAGATGCATTTCCGGAATCGTTTCGGGTACGCCTTCGGCGAGCGTGGGTGCAGGTGTCCAAAAAAGATATAGAATCGGTGCGCGATCTTGGCGGACTTTGAAGTCCCATATTCGATACAGCCCGGAGACAATATGATAGATCGTCGAAGGGCGGTGGCATAGATGAGATCGCGTACAAAGCGGCTTGGGCGGTCAACGCCAACTGGAACTCCGACGATGGCGGCTGGAACGTGAACGCCAACTCCGTCTCGAACCCGAATAAGTGGAACGACGGCAACCAGGTTGTCTCCCGCTACTCTTTTCTTTCCCCGCCACTTTTCGGCGGGGTTTTTGCAACGAGACCTTTTCTCCAACCGCCGACCATGCGGCCGATTTCCTCGACTTCGCTTCCAAGCGAGGCGTATTGCGTGTTTGCAATGCACTTTATCTCCCACGCTACTTGGAGAAAGAAACGAAGCGAATCGAGTGAACGAATCGCTTTTCCGAGAAGACTGATTTTCGACTCAGAGGATGCGTACGTCGCTTCCCGTAATGTTTCCATCGTCGTCAGGAACAAAGAATCGATCTTTTCTCCGATGCCGAACCGTTC
>JBBUCP010000026.1:0-1756 GCA_038057725.1 Patescibacteria group bacterium
CCGTCCGCATCTTTGCCAAACGCAATCGGCACGCGTCGCGCTGACGTGAATTCCTTTCGCGTCTTCAGATCGGGCATGAGAAATAGTTCGCCTTTTTTTGAGACATATACGGAGAGAACGTCATACCGCTCGCGATCAATCTTTTCAACAACTTGCAGTCCCGTTACAACCGATACTTCGTGTTCGGCTGATTCCCCGCCAAAGAGCACGAGCACGTCTTTTTTCATACGCTAGCTTTATCAGATTTTAACTTTTTATCTCTCGCGTGTCTTTCTATGGCGAGCGAAATAAGTTTATCGATAATTTTCGGATATGGAAATCCGCTTGCTTCCCACATCTTTGAACACAAGCTTGCGGTAGTAAATTTGGGAATCGTATTGATTTCGTTCACGTATAATTGCCCATCCTTAGTTACAAAAAATTCGATATTCCCAATGCCTTCGCAGCAGAGCGCCTTGAACGCAGCGACGGCGAGTTCTTGCACCTTTTTCGTCGTCTCTTTCGAGAGGCTCGCCGGGATGCGCGGTTTCATGGCGTCCGGCTCCAGATATTTCGCTTCGTATGAATAGAATTCGCTTTGCAAAATAAGCTCGCCCGGCACCGACGCGACCGGATCTTCGTTACCAAGGACCGAGCACTCGATTTCGCGGCCATCAATAAATTCCTCGATCAGGATTTTCGTATCGTATTCAAATGCTTCCTTGAGCGCGTATTTATATTCCGCCTCCGTGCGCACTTTCGAAACGCCGACCGACGAGCCGAGATTCGCCGGCTTCACGAACAGCGGCAATCCTAATTTCTTTTTTATATCCGCAAATTTCGTCTTCGATGCCTCGTGCGCGTGGACGACCATAAATTTTCCGATAGGAATTCCCGCATCACGCAGCAATCGTTTCATCACATCCTTATCCATCCCCACCGCCGAGCCCAAAACCCCCGCTCCCACAAACGGCACGTCCGCCAATTTGAGGAGCCCCTGCACCGTGCCGTCTTCGCCAAACGGCCCGTGGAGAACGGGAAAGACAACATCGATCTTCCCTTCGATCGTCCCAGAATCGCGCGTGAGGACGCCTTCGCCGGACGGAGCCATCATGACGATCTCGCGGCTCTTCTCCGGTCCCTTTGTGGGCTGCGTGGCCGAGAGCGCCAGATACCTCGCCGAAACCCCCGGAGCAAGCCATGCGCCCGCCTTATTGATCCCGATGTAGACAGGCTCGTATTTCTTGGGATCGAGCGCTTGAGCCACATTTCGGGCCGATTGGAGGGATACTTCGTGCTCTGCGGAGCGCCCGCCAAAGAGTAGTCCCACCCTGAGTTTCTGCTTCATTGGCGAATTGTATCAGAATTTCACTTTTTTACTCATTGACAGATTTGTCAGCTAATATACAATGTATCTACAGGAGATATGATGCTCTTTGAGTGGAACGAGGATAAAAATGAGCAGAAATATACAAAACGATTTTAAAAGCTAAGTAAATCTACGATATGAAAAAAAATAAAGCAGAAGTTGACTTCGACGACGAAGAGCGCGATATGATCGAGTCATTCGAGAATTCAGACGTAAAAATAAAGCCGATTTCCGAAAAGGAGAAGAAATACTGGCAGCAAGTGGCAGCGAACAGCATCTCAGAGCGGAAGAAAAAAGCACTGAGCCTCCGCCTTGGTGAGCGCGATATCGACCGCATCAAAGCAAAGGCCTCAAAGAAAGGGCTCCCATACCAAACGCTCATCGCCTCGGTAATTCACAAATACGCAA
>JBBUCP010000027.1:0-1289 GCA_038057725.1 Patescibacteria group bacterium
CGGTGTCATCCACGTTGTGAGGAGGACGTTGATGTTGAGTGAGTGGTGAAACTCATCCTCCCGAATCCAAAGCCCGTCCCACCAAAGCCAGGCGCGACAATTCATCTTTCCGCGAATCTTGATAAACCACGCAACCACCGAATGGTAGTCATAACAAATGAGAAGGACTCCCGCAGTCCATGACCACCGTTTCTTCTCCACAAGACTAAGAGCGATTTCGTACAGTTCCTGCGCATACTCTACACGTCGAGTATACGCATGTTTAATGGATATGATTCCCTCTATATCCCAAGAACGGATCATGCTCATCGTACCTCCTTTGTCCACAAGGGACAGTTATTTTCACCATCACCAGACTACACCTGCAAAAATTTTTTTGCAACCTGCTCTACCTCTGCAGCAGTTTTGGTTTCCATGAGTTTAACGCGAAGATCTTTTGCGCCAGGGAACCCCTCGGCGTACGCTTTGAAATGCTTTTTCATAATGGCAAAACTCTTTACACCAGAAAGCATCTCCTCAAACAATTTCGTGTGCTCTACCATCACGCGCAGACGTTCCGAAATCTCCGCCGAGGACAGACCTTTCTCCATCGCTTCGCTCTTCCCCAAGGACTGACCTTGGCTCCGCGCGTCACTTCGCACAACCTCTCGATTCTCTCTATTCTCTAATTCGCGCGAATTAGAGAATAGAAAAGGATTACCGAAAATTGCGCGGCCGAGCATCACCCCGTCGCATTTCGTTTCGGCTGCCTTTGCGCGCGCATCGTTCATATCTTTCACGTCACCGTTACCGATGATGAGTGTATCTACCTTCATTTCATTACGGATTTCCACCGCGCGCGCGACATGTTCCCAACGCGCGGGTACTTTGGACATTTCTTTTCGCGTGCGCGCGTGGATCGCGAGCGCGGCAATCCCCTCTTCCAAAAGCGCGGGGATCCATGTTTCAATCTCCACTTTGTTGTAGCCAAGGCGTGTCTTCACCGAGACCGGCAAACTGCCCGCGCCTTCTTTCCCCGCGCGAATAAGCGCCTTTGCAAGCGGAATATCTCTGATGAGCGCGGCGCCGGAACCACCTTTCTCCACACTCTTGTCCGGACATCCCATATTGATATCAATGCCATCAAAACCAAGTTCCGCACAAAGTGTCGCGGCGCCGCGCATTTTTTCCGGATTGCCGCTGAAGAGTTGCGCCACAATCGGCCGCTCGTTCTCGCCGAATTTCAGCATATGAAGCAGATGTTCCCTGCCTTTACTCATCAAACCATCCGCGGACACGAATTCCGTCCA
>JBBUCP010000028.1:0-3487 GCA_038057725.1 Patescibacteria group bacterium
GCGATGCGTCAGTAAAGGGTGCAAATCTTGCTGCGGAGTATTCGGATAAAATATACCTTCTCGCGCGGGGTAAGGAGATTGTTGCCGAGGCAATCAACCTAGAGCAAATGAAAAAACTCAGCGACAAAGTCGAAGTGCTGCTCGAAACCGAGGTGAAGGAAATTGTTGGCAAAGAAAAACTTGAGAAGGTCGTACTTTCTCGTCCGCACAAAGGCTCAACTGATTTAGTTATCGATGGCTTATTTGTCGAAATCGGCGCAGTCCCAAATGTCGATCTTGCGACGAGTCTTGGCGTCGAACTCGATGAGCACGGCTACATCAAAGCGGATGCAATGATGCAGACAAATATCGACGGTGTATTCGCAGCCGGAGACACCGTAAATCACTTCGGCGCCTTCAAGCAAGATATAACTGCATCGGCTATGGGTGCTGTCGCTGCAACATCCGCGTATAACGACCACAAGGTTCATGGCGAGTTTTGCGCAGTCCACGCACAGCCTGTGAAAGGCCGAGAATTATCAAAATAGTAGATTTATATGATGCAAGGAACAACATGCTCGACGTGCAATCATGAGCACAAAGAAAAGGATGGCGAGTGCGCCTGCGGGTGCAAAGGAACTATGAATGATGCAAAGATTGACAAAGTAAAGGCGTGCACTATGTGCAATCACGAACATAAGAATTCTGACGGTACCTGTGACTGTGGATGCGGAAAATAGTAGAAGTGAAAAAAGTTGTCGGGAGTCCCGCCGTCTCAAAATGCATTGAATGGGACGGCGGGATTTGCGCGCGCATGGGTGGGGAGAGCCCGCGCGTACGCGCGCGGGCTCTGGAGCAAGCGCATTTGCATTTGCGCCTCGGGCATTTTCGCTAGGGCGGCCAGGCCGACGGATGAGCGCCGCCGTTCATCGGAGAAGTAAAAGTTTAGTAGCGGAAGCGACACAACGAAAGAAAGAATGGAAACGAGGAGAGGGGTTGTGCGAGGGCGGAATCCGAAGGCCCGTCAATGCGAGCCGTAGAGTTTGTATGACCACGACAAGCGGATACAACGAGAAACACTAATCCGGCAATGCGAGGATGAGACCGACGCTGGGGAGAGGATTCCTTCCTCTCCCCAAATAGAGGCAGCGCCCTCGCCAGCGCCGAGCACGGCGCACTGGCGAGGAAAAGCGCTGCACATAGACATCTAGGCGCGAGTAGCCCTAGCGAAAATGCCCGAGGCGGATGCCGAGGGTGACACCCCGTGGCTCTGGCCGACCACTAGCGACAACAGAATGCACGAGGTTCAATATTGATTTCTCTTTTTTGCGCAAACGGCTCATTTCTTCCCGTTCGAGCCGTTTGCTCCTTTGTGTATTTGCATTGCGAGTTCCGGAGCTTCTCACTTCCAAGTGAGAAGCCCGCACCCCGCCTCCGCCGCCCATTCAATAATTCAGAAACCCCCGCGAGAAAAATGAGGATGGAGGAAGCGGCGGAGGCGTGGGTGCGCCCCGCGCGGTACTCCGCGCGGGGCGGACGAGCCACCACGGAATCGGGGCGCACGATCAGGGTTCGAGATACCACGCACGCGGCGCGTGCGAGTCAATCGGCGTTGGTGCTAAAATGAGTTCGAGCAGCGTTGTAGATACTCAAAATGAAGAAACTTCTCATCGCAACTCGATCAAGGGGTAAGTTTCCGGAGATTATTGCCGAATTGAAAGATCTTCCTTTCGAATTCTTGAATTTAAATACGGTCACTGAACTTCCATCAAACTTCGAAGTCGAGGAGTCAGCGCTTACGTTTGAAGGAAATGCGATTATTAAGGCAATGACACTCGGAAAGAAAACGAGGCTACTTACCCTTGCCGAAGATTCAGGCTTGCAAGTCGATGCGCTTGGTGGACGGCCTGGAGTTTATTCTGCGCGCTACGCGCCCGGCACCGATGCGGATCGCAACACAAAATTACTCGGCGAACTCAAGGGAGTTTCTGAAGAAAAAAGGGCGGCGCGATTTCGTGTGGTCGTCGCCATTTATAATCCGGAAAATGACAAAATTCGGACATGCGAGGGCGTATATGAGGGCAGAATCACACTTGAGCCGAAAGGAAATAATGGATTTGGGTATGATCCGATTTTTTACGATGAGCAATTCGGTAAAACATACGCCGAACTAACCATTGAAGAAAAGAACACCGTTAGCCATCGCGGACAAGCGTTGAGAAAAGCAAAGGCAATACTTGAGAAGGATTTTTTGTGAAAGACATTATGACCATTGATGACGATATTGCGGAGATACAGAAACACGATTTGGGAACGCTAGACCGTTGGGAAATCGCTGTTGTACCTGATCCGATCTCTACTGCGGCGTTTGGGAAAGAGAGAGCGCTGCCGCTTACCCTCATCGTGCATCAAGAATCCGGATTCATATTCACGGCGCACATAATAAGCCCTGACGATACCGACGGTTGCGCAGGTGTTCTCATTGGCATAATTAAAAAACACGGGGCGCTGCCCGAAGTTCTTGTCATGCGGGATCACGCACTTGCCGATGAGCTGAAGCCTATTACAGAGAAACTCGGAATCAAAACAGAAGTTCTCAAGCGGCTCACGGCGGTGCCGGAGGTGTTGCGCGCGATGACGCTGCTTTCGAGAAAACAATAATGTCGCGCTCCGTTCTTTGACTTGTAGAAGCGGAGTTCGTAAAATTGTCGTATGTCTTCAGGAAACGTGTACCAATTCAAAATAACGCTCGACAATGTGCGGCCAACGGTGTGGCGGCGTATTCAAGTGCCTGCCGATTACACAATGTGGGATTTAGACGTCGCCATATTAAACGCGATGGGCTGGGACGGAGGGCATTTGCACGGGTTTTGCACGATCGCGGGACAACGCGGATCACACATGAGCGATGTTGTGCACATCGGTTTTCCGAGCAAAGACTTCAGCGTGGGCGATGAGCGTAAAATATGGGAAGAAAGCATAGCCGATTGGTTCATCCCGAGTATGCGCGATCGCATGAAGCACCAGTATGATTACGGTGACGGCTGGGAACATATGATTGTACTTGAGAAAATTGTCGAGGCAGAAAAAGGCATGAAGTACCCACGCTGCATTGCGGGCAAAAACGCGTGTCCGCCCGATGATTGCGGAGGTCCGTGGGGGTATATGGAACTGTTGGAGATTTATACAAACGGTCCGAAGAATGAAGACCAAAAAGAGCAGCTCGAGTGGCTTATTAGCGACTACGGAGAGTGGGACGCGGAAAAATTTGTTACCGACGAAGATGTGGAATTTTGGGATACAAAACGGAAAACAGCATACCTGCGCGCAATGCAAAAATCACTCGATTAATATGTTCTACTACCTTGATAATCAGAAGCCGGTGGATGTTGACGGGGCGATTGAAGGCATGCTCGATAGCGAGAGAGCGCATCGGTATTTTCTTGATCTTCAAAAAGGCGAGGTGGGGTGCATCGGGGCGAATACGAAAGAAGGGAAAGAGTCGCTC
>JBBUCP010000029.1:0-1787 GCA_038057725.1 Patescibacteria group bacterium
CATCACCCAAGAAGATCCGGATTATGTCTACTAGGTATGCAGTTATCATTGAACTCTTTGCCGACAGACACTTTGTTAGGTCATTTGCAAAGAAATATAAGAAGAAGTGGGATGTAACGCTGGGCGCTATAACTGAGGAGTTACAACGTATCGACGACCTGATCTGGAAAACGAATATCGCAGAAACAATCACCTCTGTCGGAGATGTCAGAATTGTAAAAACGGAATTTCGCGTGGTCGGGACCAACGAGTCGCGACATAATTCTGGGAATCGATGCATTATTGCCGTACATGCGCAAACAAAGACCGTCTGCGTTCTGCTCGTATACTGCAAGACTGACATTCGCGGGTCACGCGAAAACGACTGGTGGAAATCGCTTATTCGCGAGAACTATAGTCAGTACAAACAAATGGTTTAGTGGGATCATTAGACTTGTTATGAAAAAGAAACTTAAGAAATTCCCAATATTTAAGTCCGATAAAGAGGCCGAGGATTTCGTTGCCAATTCGGATTTGACTGAATATGACATTTCCGGTTTCAAGCCAGTACATTTTGAATTCGAGCCAAAATCGCTTGCGGTGAGTGTTCGGTTGCCGGAGGATCTCTATACTGAAGTGAAGAAAAAAGCGGCGAAGGAAGGTATCAAAACGCAGCGCTTTATTCGCCGAGCGCTTGAGCGCGCGGTTTCTTAAATATTACTGGCTCTCCAACCACGTAATCACCGCCTCGTTGCGGAGGGCGTGGGAGATGTGGGCTCTTAAGTTGGCGTCGTTGGCGCTGGGGTAGTGCTTTTTTGCGTTTTGGATTTCGCGCTCCAATCGCTCGGGGTCGGCATCTAATTTTTCAGCGATGGCTATGTGCGAGAGTACCAATCTCATCTTGGCGCGCTTATCCGCCGTCGGCTGCCATTCTTTGCGGAGGTCTTCTGGGGTCTTCTTTACGTCGACGAGGTATTTTTCAAACGGGATCTGCATGTTGGCGAGGTCCTGCTTCATACGCGCCTCCATGTCGTCGAGTTCGAAATCGAGGAGGAGTTTCGGATATTTCACGGATGATGCAGCGATGAGCTCGTCGAGCATTGCGGCGCGGCGTTTTTCGAGCGCCTGCATTTCTTTTTCGGTCTTGAGATTTGAACGGACGGAATCGGAGAATTTTTCAAGGGACTCGTAGCCGAGGGATTTTACAAATTCGTCGTCCAGCGCGGGGAGGTCTTTTTCTTCCATCTTCTGCGCTTCTGCGTGTGCTTCTTGTGCCTGCATGCCGAGCTCGACTTTTGTTATGCGGGCGCGTTCGCGCTTCAGGTGCTTTAACGTCTCCGCATGTTCTTCGTCGGAGACGACAGCCTCTTCTTTCTTTTCCGTATGCTTTTTGGCGATCGCGGCGTAGTCGGGGAGTTTGACTTCAGGGGCAAGCGGCGCTCGGGCGCTGAAGATGATGGACTCTGTCGCGGGAAAACTCTTTGGTGCGCTCTCGATTATGACGCGTGGCGCCGTCACGATGTTGGCGGCTTCGGCCGCGAGCATTTCAGGAAGGTCGTGATGGACGGCATGCTCGATGGTGCGCTTGAGGATTTCCGCTTCTCCCACCGCTTTCACGAGGGCAGCTTCCGGCGCTTTCCCGGGGCGGAAGCCGTCGAGCTTTGCGTCTTTTTGGAGTTCTTTAATGACGTGCGCGCGATGCTCGGCAAGGGAATCCGCAGGGATTTCGCCCTTGATATCGAGCTCCCACGCCTTTTCATCGCGGGTGATGGTAGGTTTTGACATTGCACGATACTAGCAGAAAAGAC
>JBBUCP010000030.1:0-6082 GCA_038057725.1 Patescibacteria group bacterium
ACCCCGCCTTGCCCCGTCGGGCTCCGGCCTTGCGACGGGGCCCCACCCCCGTCTCACCTCACTTGTCCACAGGTTCTTAACAACGCCGAAGGTATATCGCGAATCCAGCCAAAATGCAACAGGTGGTAGTATGGAGGTATGGTCACTTCCGCGTCTTCCCGCCTCCCCCCGCAGGACATCGAGACAGAAAAAGCGCTCCTCGGCACGCTCATGATCAACCAAGGGGCGATGTACGAGACCGCCGACGTCGTACACATGGATTCTTTTTACGCTGCGAAACACCGCGTCATCTTCGACGCAATGCTCTCCTTACACGCTAAAGGAGAACCCATTGACGTCGTGACCGTCGCTTCGAAATTAGACGAACGCAAGCAATTGCAGGATGTCGGCGGGCGCGCGTACCTTTCAGAACTCGCCGGTACTTCCGCTTCACCGGGTTCCGCGGCACACTATGCGGAAGTCGTCCAGACAAAATACATGCACCGCGCGCTCATCGATGCGGCGTCAAAAATCGGCGAACTCGGTTTTGCCGAAGATCGCGAAATCGAGCAAGTCTTGGACGAAGCGCAGCAGGCAGTGTTCGCGATTTCCAACAGCTCGTCGATGCGCAACTTCACCGCAATTAAGGAAGAACTCACTGAAGCGTGGGAGCGTCTGGAGAGCCTGCAGAAGCACACCGGAGCCATGCGTGGCGTCCCTACGGGCTTCCCTGCTCTCGACACCATGCTCTCCGGCCTCCAGAAGTCCGACCTCGTCATACTTGCGGCGCGCCCGTCGATCGGAAAAACGACGCTTGCACTGGACATCGCGCGGCAAACCGCGATCAAGCACCAGACGCCCGTCGGCTTCTTTTCGCTCGAAATGAGCTCGCAGCAGCTCGTGGACCGCATGCTCGCCGCACAATCCGGCGTGAATTCGTGGCGGCTCCGGACCGGGAAAATCTCGAAAGATGACGAATTTGACCGCCTGCAGGAAGGCATGGCAGCGTTAAGCGACGCGCCGATCTATATTGATGATAAGTCGTCGAACACCGTGCTTGCCATGCGCTCGACCGCGCGTCGCATGAAGATGGAAAAAGGCCTCGGGCTCATCGTCGTCGATTATTTGCAACTCATCATTCCCGCGACGTCGGGCGCCAACGTCTCGACCGTGCAGCAAGTGACGGAAATCTCGCGCGCGCTGAAGGGCATGGCACGCGAGCTTGAAGTGCCGGTTCTTGCGCTCTCGCAGCTCTCGCGCGCGGTGGAGCAGCGCGGCGGCCGGCCGCGCCTTTCGGACTTGCGGGATTCGGGATCGATCGAGCAGGATGCGGACGTCGTCATGTTCATCCACCGTGAAGACATGGTCGGGAGCCGCACGGGGACGGAGCGCAACAATGTTGCGGAAATCCTGATTGAAAAACACCGCAACGGCCCCGTCGGCAAAGTCGATCTCCTTTTCGACGAGGAAAAAACGACGTTCCTCAGCGTCGAAAAGAGTGATTTCGGCGATTTTACGCCGGAGGCGAAGGTGGGAGGAGAAGAAAGTCCGTTTTAAATATGAATCCGATAGAGCGACTTTCTGCCCTTTTCGAGCGCTTCCCCGGCATCGGGCCGCGCCAGGCGCAGCGCTTTGTGCAGTTCTTGCTACGATCCTCGCCAACCGTGCGGCGTGAACTTATGGAGAGCGTGCGCGAACTTGGCTCGTCAGTGCACCAGTGCCCCGAGTGCATGCGATTTTCCGCGGGTGGAAAAGGCCTCTGCTCGATCTGCACGGATGCGCATCGTGATTTCTCACTTCTCGCGGTTATCGCGTCGGATGTCGATCTCCTTGCGCTCGAGCGTTCAAGCACGTACCGAGGCCGCTACTTCGTCCTCGGCGGCCTCATTTCTCTCGCATCGGAAAAAACCTCGGGACTGCGTGTCACGGAGCTCCTCGCCTCACTCTCGAAGCGTTCCGAAGCTGGCCTTGCGGAGATAATTTTGGCGTTCCCGGCAAACCCTGAAGGCGACGCCACCGCAATCCGCATTCGCGAAGAATTAGCGGGTCCGGCGCAGGTAAGCGGCATCAAAATATCAACCTTGGGCCGCGGCCTCTCGACGGGAAGTGAATTGGAGTATGCCGACCCGGATACGCTCAAAAGCGCCTTGGATAACCGTAAATAGCTAATCGGCTCATTCTGTACAGAATGAGCCGATTCGCCTTCTGAAATGAGCCGTTTTAGAGAGAAACCTTTACCTTCGTATACGGCTGACGGTGACCCTTCTTTTTGAAATAGCGGGACTTCTGGCGATAGCGAATGACGGTGACTTTGTCGTCGCGACCCTCTTCAAGGATCTCTCCGGCTACTTTTGCACCTGCAACATTCGGCGTCCCGACTTTCACGGCGTCGCCGTCGGCGGTAAGGAGCACCGATTCGAAGTTAACCTTCGATCCGACGCCCTTCGTTCCCTTGAGGGTTTCCCCGAAAATAACGTCCCCGTCCTTCACGAGGAATTGCTTCGAGCCGCTTGAAATGATGGCAAATTTGGACATCGGTGGCTGGAGTCTACAACATAAACCCTTTTTCTGCAAAGATCGTGCACTAGGGCGCCTGTCTGGGTGTTTTGGGTGCTTTCAACCCACTGCCAAGCCCGCATATTCTTCTTCATGAAGCGTTCATGTGCCACTATGTAGGATGTATCGTAGGAAGCTCTTGTTATCCAAATAATCAAAAAGCCATGAAAATATTAATCGTCGAAGATGAAAAGAAACTGGCCGACGCGCTCGCCAAGGGGCTCTCGCTCAAGGGCTATAGCGTCGACACGATCGGCGATGGCAAGAAGGCGCTTACCCGCATGTCGCTGCATCGCAGCGATTACGACCTCATTATCCTCGATCTCATGCTTCCCTCAATGGATGGGCACGAGATCTGCAAGCAAGCACGCTCCATCGGCGTGACGACGCCGATTCTCATCCTCACCGCACGCAATGAGACCGACAAAAAAGTCGACCTCCTCCTTTCGGGCGCCGACGACTACCTAGTGAAGCCGTTCTCGTTCGAAGAATTATCAGCACGCGTGCACGCCTTACTGCGCCGCCCGAACGAGTCCGTGCCCGACATCCTCAAAGTAGAGAATATCGAATTGAACCCCACCCTGCGCACCGTGACGCGCGAGACAAAAGAAATTCCCCTCACGCTGAAAGAATTCAGCCTCCTCGAATACTTCATGCGCCACCCGAACCAAGTCATCAACCGTGAAGATTTGCTCTCGCACCTCTGGGACTTCAATTACGAGTCGTTTAGTAACGTAGTCGACGTACATGTCAAAAATCTCCGAAGAAAACTGGCTCTGGCAGGCGACCCGGACATCTTGGAAACGGTCCGCGGCATCGGCTACCGCCTTCGCGGATAGTTTCGCGCGCGACCGCGTGGTCGACGTTCCACATCGACGCATATAGTGCTCCGCTCGCGGTAGCAGCGGAAATGCCTCCCTCGGGTCGCTATCTGGCATTGCTATGCCAGCGCTCGGTCTCGCGCCCGTCGGCGCTGCGAAGACCCTCGTGAAGCATTTCCGCTGCTACCGTCTCGCTACAAATCACGTGATGTTAATATTTCTTAAAAAGTGGGAAAAATAGTTGCCGGCTGCCCCACGTTGGAACAACCGGCTGGTGTAAACTACTCCTCCACTCGATATTTTTTATCGAACTTCCAGCCGTAAGCTGTGACGCCACCCTCGATAAAATCGAGCCATATATGCCCCGGTATAATCTTTTTATCATTCTCCGATGCATGCCAATCTATTTCCACTCGCACAGCCACGCAACTGTTTAACTGCTTAAGCGAAAAATAAATCGTGATGCGCTTGCAATCTCGCGAAAGCCTCTTAACGGCATCGTAGTAAGAATTCTCACCTCCGATGAATGAGTGGTATTCTCCACCTTCGCCTTGATCCTCACCGAAAACTGCCAATTCGAGTTTCCCGACAAACGCCATTGCATGATTGAGCGCGGTAGACGCACCGTTTCGCTCGATTTGCTGTTGCAGATCTTTCGAATAGGACTTGCTGACCCGCTTAATCACGTGATTTCTCCTTAGTTTGGAGGGCTCACTTCGGCCCAATGCGATGCACCGATCAGTACATCTGCCATATTTCTACGTCTTAATAATAGGACTGTCAAGAACGATTTGTTTGTGGTACAATTTTGAGGTGAAAAACTCGTTATCTTGGCAGGTGCCGTTTCTGTACCTTGCCGTAGGCCTCGGTGTCGCAGCGCTTGCCGCGGCGGGATATTTCTCACACGAACTTTCAACGACCCGTAGTGAATTCGCATCATCGACGATCGCCTATGAAGCAAAAGTGCACGACTTTGAGTCGCAATTGACGGAACTTAATGCGAATCTGCAAAGTGCAGTCGACCTCAACGCGCGATACGCCGAAGAACTTGGTTCTCTCGTATCAACCGTGAGCACTTTTGAGAAACTTTCACGGACCGATAAAGAACTCTTGCAGAAATATTCAAGCGTCTTCTTCTTGAGCGAAAACTTCGTCCCGTCGCTTCTCGTTCCCATCCACACCGAGCTCCTCTTCAAAAAAGACAGCAATCTCCAGATCCACAGCAACATCAAAACCCAGCTCGAGAATATGATGCGTAATGCGACTGCCCAGGGTGCGCCCATCCTCGTCCTTTCCTCATACCGCTCGTTCGGCACGCAGGCGGGATTGAAAGCAGGTTATTCTGTGACGTACGGCAAAGGCACCGCCAACCAATTCTCCGCGGACCAAGGCTATTCGGAACACCAACTCGGCAGCGCGGTGGATTTCACGACGCCAAGTGATAACGGCAATTTGGACGCTTTCGAAAAATCGCCGGGTTTTGCGTGGCTGCAACAGCACGCGCATGAATACGGCTTCACGCTCTCGTACCAAAAAGGCAACAAATTCTTTCAATACGAGCCGTGGCATTGGCGCTTTGTCGGCGTGCAGCTCGCGACGAAATTGAAAAACGAGGGCAAAACCTTCTACGACCTCGACCAGCGCGAGATCAACGAATACCTCGTCACGATCTTTGATTAAGAAGCCATCGCCGTTTCGTAGCCCGGAAAGGCTCATATACCGGTAGGCGAGCCGTTCTCCAAGTTGCGGAACAATTGCGCGGGGGAGGCTTTACCGGCCGCATCATCGCACTCACCAACGACAGGCAGAAAGATGACAAAAAGTAAACGCCCGAAGCCGGCTTCGATATTACTTCTGCGAAGCCAAAATCATCCCGCCGTAGAGACCGCCGTTGTCGCCTAATTCTGCCATAACCATCTTGGGCGCTGTAGGATATACACTACTCAATCGTTTTTCAAGAGATGCGCGCACGCGCTCAAGCGGAATCGGATTCATACCGACGATCATTGAGCCGCCAAGGACAACAGTGTCCGGTGACCAGTGGACGACAGTGTTATACAAGCCTTCCGCAAGGATATCCGCAAGTTTGTTGCGTTCGTCTATTGATACCAATTCCTTTGGCGGGATCCCGAATTTCTTTTCCACCGCCGCGCCAGATACTAAATCCTCAAGCTCGATGCCATCGACGAGCGCCCGTCCAATTTCGGGATTGTACGTCGTCGCATCAATACGACCACTTTCAATCTTATCCCCACCAACGCCAGACGAAACGGTGACATATACGCAGATCTTCGAACCACGGCCGGCGCCTCGATCAACTTCACCGAGCCCTATGACAGCTGTGTCGTGACCAATACGAACAGGAGCACCGAGTGCGATCGAGATCATATCGGCGAGACGCGCCCCCTCCCACTTCGGCAAACGCTTATCTCGCTGGAAGACGCCATCAACTATCGTTCCTCGGATACCCCCGCCAACCGCTTCAATCTTTTCATTCCCAGCCAATTTCCTGGCAATCGCGACGAAAGTTGCAACGCCCTCCTTCGGGTCTTGCGGCGTCGGCATTTTTTTAATTTCACCGAGCACGCTGCCGTCCGCCCGCGCCACGCGCATGTTCGTCCCGCCGATGTCAAATACGATGTTCATAGCATTATTGTGCACGAAAAAATGACGGTTTATTTTCAGTGGATGTGCATTGGCCAAGTCCGACTTAGCCAAGCGTGGCT
>JBBUCP010000031.1:0-1257 GCA_038057725.1 Patescibacteria group bacterium
AAAGCGAGGAAATTTTATTCGCGCGCGATGAAGCCACTTGGCTATCGCCTCTATCGTGATTATCCAAAGTGGAATGCAGGTGGGTACCTTGAAGGCGGCTCGACGTCACTGTGGATCGTGCAAAAGAAAGGAAAGATCATGCCTATGCACGTCGCGTTTCGCGGCAAGAGCACAAAGGCCGTGCAGCAATTCCACTCCGAAGCGCTGAAAGCCGGCGGGAAAGATAACGGCGGCCCGGGATTCCGCCTCGACTACGGACCCGACTACTACGCCGCATTCATTCTCGACAAGGACGGCAACAACATCGAAGCGTGCTACTTCGGCGAGAAAGCACCCAAGGTACCAAAGCCGAAGAAAAAGTAATTCTCCGCTCTCTAGACAAGTTCCACCTGCTTCCCGAGTGCATTCGCGACTTTGCTCAAAGTAGCGACAGATACGCTATGTGTCCCGCTTTCAAGACGCGCGATTACTGACTGCGGCATGTCTGCCTCGCGGGCGACTGCTGCCTGAGTCATCTTTTTCGCCTCGCGCGATTTGCGTATTGAGTATGCCAATTTCAGTCGCGCCACTTCTGCCTTGTACGCCTTTTGAAATTCTTTTGATTTGCGCGCTTTTCCAAATACTTGCGCAGCGGTGTACCACTTCAGCTCTTTTTTTGTTATTGGATCTATGATCTTTTTCATACACTTACTTTAACATCGAATAAATTTTCTCCGCATATTCTATTTCGCTTTTCGGAGTCTTCGCGCTTTTCTTCCGAAATCCCTTCACAAAGTACAGTGACCCCTCGAGCGCAAAATAGGTGATTCTGTGATTGCCGACAATGAGTTCTCGAATGGGACCCCGCAGTTGCTTCGTTTTCACTCGTGACTCTTCACCCCGGAGCATTGCCTCAGTGTCGGCGTCGACTTGTGCTTGTTCGGCTTTGGACAGGTATTTCAAGTAGTCTTGTGCTGACGCCAAGAATCGAAGTCTCATATATACCATCACAAAAGTATATCAATAACCTCGACCTGCCTGAAGTATAGCAGAATTGCTATACTGGTCAAGTGCGAAGTATGTGGATACCATATCCGTATGAACACCCACAACCGCATCAATTACATCGAATTCACTGCGCCGGATTTGGAGGCGGTGAAGAAATTTTACGGCAACGCTTTCGAGTGGAAATTTACCGACTACGGGCCCGGCTACGTTGCGTTTAACGATGGGGCGCTCGATGGGGGATTTGCAAAAGGGGAGCGGCGCGCCGGAGGC
>JBBUCP010000032.1:0-13957 GCA_038057725.1 Patescibacteria group bacterium
ACAAACTGCGCGAGTTATGCAAGCCAGGCCTGCATAACAAGGACACAGAAACTATATGAGTCAAAAATTTGAAAAACTGATTGAAAAAACGGGCAGCGAATACAAGCTCTCCGATGGCGAGCGCGCAAAAATGTCGCGCGTTGTGCGCGAATACATGCAATTTAAACCTATCGTCAAGCCGCTGCGCGAGGCACCGACCTATTCTATTTCCGTCTCCTCCAGCTGGTTCTCTTTCGCACACCGCCCGCTCGCGGCCGCACTCGTCCTCGTACTCGTCTTCGGCTCCGGCGTTTCCTATGCCGCCGAAAACGCACTCCCCGGCGACGCGCTGTATTCCATAAAGACGTATGTGAACGAACCCACGCGCCTCGCGCTCGCTTCGGGCGCAGAAGCGAAGGCGGAAATCCAGATCGAATTTGCCGAACGCCGCATTGAAGAAGCCACCATCCTCGCCGCCGAAGGCCGCCTCGATGAAAACACCGAGGGGGAGCTTGCCGTCGCATTTGAATCTCACGCGGCCTCTGCCGCCGAACACATGACCGCCGCCGATGAAGACGATTCATCCACGTCGGTCGAACTCGCATCGCGCTTCGAAACGCGCCTTGTCGCTCACGAAAACATCCTTGCCGAAGTCGAAGCCGGCCGCGAAGAAGATGACGCGCCGCACACCATGCGCCTCGCCGACGCAATTCGCGCCGCGAGCGAAAACGTGATCAGCATCCGCGCCGGAGATGCCACCCTTGCGGCGGGTATTGCCGACGTCGCGATCGATGCATCAGTCGCGGCCGACGCCGAAATGCGCGGCGAACCTGCCGCCATGATGATGAGTCTCGCGGCTCCCGATGCTCCGGCCGAAACCACGACGAATTCGCGCACCGCGAAATTCGTCGCCGAAGTCGCTACCGCCGTGCCAGCTCCAGCTCCTGATGCTAAAAAGATCGCGCGCATGAAAAGCGGCGCCGAGAAGAGCTTAAAGAACGCGCAGAAAACGCTTCGCAGCGCAAAATCGCTTTCGGCGGAAGCAAAAGAGCGCGCCGAAGCCGACCTCACCTTTGCCGATTCCCTCCTTACCGAAGGCTCAGAGCATCTCGAGGCGGACGCTGATGCAGATACGTTCGCCGCTTTTGAAGAATCACTGCGCATTTCCGAGCAGACTGCCGTATACCTCAAAGCCGCACCAATGCTCGAAAAAGCACGCTCGCGCGGAAAGAGTTCCCGCACCAATATCGAGAACGGCGTCGAATCGCGCACCGAGAACGATATTGACATTTCAGCGTCCGAAGTGGGCGCAAGCGTAAACGTAGGTTTGGACACAACCGTTACGAACCCGACTCCCGCTGACGAACCGAAGAAAGAGGACGAATCTAATGAACACAAAGACGAGGACGAATCTTCGGACACCAAAGTAAAGCTCGAGCTCTCGCTCTAGCATGTGCTAGAGTCTTCGGATGGCGACTCTCAAGCGGACGATGTTCCGTGAATACGACATCCGTGGAAAGGAATCGACGGATGAATTGAATGAGGAATCGATCTACACGATTGCGCGCGGCTTTGGGAAAATGCTCCGCGACGCTGGTATTACTGATTGCATCGTCGGGCATGACGCGCGCACGACATCCGAATCATTCCACGCGCAAGCGCAAAAAGCGCTCACGGAAAGCGGTGTGAATTGCATTGATATCGGCACCGTAACGACGCCGATGTCCTATTTTGCGCAATACCATTTCAACGTGAAAGGCCTCTGTATGATTACCGCCAGCCATAATCCCGCGGGCTGGAACGGCCTCAAGCTCGGCGTGGACCTTTCAAGTACGCTCGGCCCCGCCGATCTCGGTCACTTGTACACACTCATTGAAGAAGAAGATTTCGCAGGCGGCGAAGGCACGGTGCGGAAAGGTGACGTAAAAGACGCGTACATCAATGACCTTGTCAGCCGTGCGAAACTCGCAAAGCCTCTGAAAGTGCTCGTGAATACCGGAAACGGCACCGCCGGCCTTTTCGCGCCCGAATTCTTCCGCAAGGCGGGTTGCGAAGTTGTCGAACATTTTACCAACGTTGATCCGTCGTATCCGAATTACACGGCGAATCCTGATGGTGAAAAAATGATGCAAGATACCGGCGCGCAAGTTGTAAAAAACGCTTGCGATATCGGTTTCGCGATCGACGGCGATGGCGACCGCCTCGGCGTCGTGGATGAAAAAGGCCAGATCGTGTGGCCGGACCGCTACATCATCCTTCTCTCACGACTCGTCCTCGCCAAACATCAGGGCGCTAAAATCGTCTTTGACGTCAAAGTTTCCGAAGCGCTGCCCGAAGATATCACCGCACACGGCGGAATCCCGATCATGTGGAAGACCGGTCACTCGTATATCAAGGCGAAGCTCTCCGAAGAAAACGCCGCGCTCGGCGGCGAGATGAGCGGCCACATTTTCTTTGGCGACGACTTTTATGGCTTCGACGACGCATTTTTTGCAGGATTAAAACTCCTCGAATACCTCGCGAGCCAGAAAGAGACGCTCTCCGAGCTTGTCGCTACGACGCCCTACTACGTCTCGACACCGACGATCCAAGTGAAAACAACCGACGAAGAAAAATATACGATCGTTAACGAACTCGTGGAGACATTCAAGCGCGAAGGCTACCGCGTCGTCGATATCAGCGGCGCGCGTGTCTATATGGATGGTGGCTGGGGCCTCGTCCGAGCGTCGTCAAATACCCCGACGCTCGTCCTTCGTTTCGAAGCGAAAAATGAAGAAATTCTCGAATCGATCAAAAATCATTTCAAAGAAAAACTTGCAGCTTTTCCAAATGTCAGCACAAACTGGGATTCGAGCGGGCATTAAAGAGCGAGGGTTCGTCGGATTGCTCCAAACGAACCCCGAAACATAGGACTTTTCCTACTCAAAACTTGCCGCTATCGCCTCTGCTCGCTTCCGATCAAGGACCTCGATTGCTTTCTGCGCGAGAAAATACGCCAGTGATACTTCTACAGTTGCACGAGTACTATTCCGTGATTCCGGAGGCAAACTCCCGATGTATTCATCGACCTTCACTTCCAACCCGTACTCTTTTATGAGTGACGTCGCAATTACCAATGCTTTTGCGACGATCTCGTCGACAGCATCATCGACTTCCTCTTTGGGCAAAAAATATGCAGGTGCTTGTACTTCCGTCATGGCCGTCTCCATGGTTAGGTGTCCAATACCATACAAACACGTGCACGCTTACAACGCAATATGTTACAATACCCCCTCATGTATGAACCCGCACTCGTCATTAAAGACTTAAAGAAAAAATATGCGAACGGTGCCGAGGCGCTTAAAGGCGTCTCTTTGATCGTGCCTGCGGGTGATTTTTATGCACTCCTTGGCCCCAATGGTGCGGGGAAAACGACCATCATCGGCATTTCGACGGGATTGGTGAGAAAAACTGAAGGCTCGGTATCAGTCTTTGGCCACGATATTGACAAAGAACCGGAACTCGCAAAAGCGCAGATCGGCCTTGTCGGGCAGGAACTCAATTTCAACCCGTTTGAAAAACCTATCGATATCATCGTGAATCAAGGCGGCTACTACGGCATCCCTCGCTCCGAAGCGATCCCTCGTGCAAAACAGCTTCTCCAGGATCTCGGCCTCGGCGACAAAATGAACGGAAAATCAATGGAACTCTCCGGCGGCATGAAGCGGCGCCTCATGATCGCGCGCGCCCTCATCCATAAACCGCGCTTTCTCATCCTCGACGAACCGACCGCCGGCGTGGATGTCGAGCTGCGCCGCGGTATGTGGGATTATTTGCGCAAATTGACCTCAGAAGGCCTCACAATCCTCCTCACGACACACTATCTCGAAGAAGCCGAACAGCTCGCAAAGCATGTCGCCATCATCGCGAAGGGCGAGATCGTCGCGAATGGCACGATGGATGAAATCCTCGCAATGCATGAAGACAAGAACGCTGACAAGTCCAGCTATCGAGGAGGCCGCCTTGAGGAAGTCTTCATTCAACTTACTAGCGAGAAATAATTTGCAATTTGCAAGCTCCAATTTGCAAACAAAATCACAATGAACAAATCACAAACACACAAGAATATTTGGAGCTTGGAATTTGGAATTTCGTTTGCAAATTGCAAATTGTCAAATTGAATATTTTATGACTCCCTACCAAAAATGGACCTCATTTTATACGATGATCCGCAAGGACGTCGTGCGGATGTTTCGCATTTGGGTGCAGACATTCCTCCCGTCAGTCATCACGTCGTCACTCTACTTCCTCATTTTCGGCTCCGTCCTTGGCTCGCGCATTGGCACGATGCAAGGCGTGGATTACATGACCTTCGTCATCCCCGGCCTCGTGATGCTCGCGATTGTCACGACGTCGTACGCCAATACGTCGTTTATGTTCTTCACGTCGAAATTCTTCGCACGTTCTATTGATGAAATTTTGGTCTCGCCGACACCGCCGTGGCTGCTTATCGCCGGCTTTATCGCGGGCGGCGTCATCCGCGGCATCCTCGTCGGCACACTCGTACTTCTTGTTTCTATCTTTTTCACCGGGCTCCATCTCGCCGTGCACAATTTCCTTATTATCTTCGTCTTCGCGGTCTTGACCGCGCTCGTCTTCTCGCTCGCCGGCCTCGTGAACGGCATTTACGCAAAATCAATCGACGGCATCAACCTCGTCCCGACATTCGTCCTCACGCCGCTCGTGTACCTCGGCGGCGTCTTTTATTCCGTCCATTCCCTCCCCGACATCGCGCAATACGTGACGTACGTAAACCCAATCTTCTACCTTATCAACGGCTTCCGCTACGGATTCCTCGGCATCACCGATGTCTCGCTTTGGATTTCAGTTACGCTTCTTGCCGGCATGATCGCGCTTCTTGTCGCAATCAATTGGTACTTCATCCGCACCGGTCTAGGCTTGAAGCAGTAGTTGCGCAAAGGCGTGCGTTCAGTATAGTCCATAGGGCTTCCAAAAGAAGGAGATCAACGTGCAGAAAGTGCGTGTACCACTCGACGCTCTTGCCGAAGTGGCGGAAGACATCCTTCGCCGCGACATCGGTTGGCGAATGCTCAAGCTAAAAAAGCTTTTGGCGATACGATATAAGGAGCTGTACCGACAGCTCGGGTTTACATCTTCGCAGGTGACGATCATGCTTGCCATGGCACATGAGCAAAATTCTCGCAGCCTTAGCGCCGCTAAGATCGAACGAGACTACGGTATCGAAACCGCTGCCGTCTCTCGCGCTCTCTCACAACTGAAAGAGCGCGGGCTCATCCTTCGCCAGCGTCAAAAAGTCGGTCCCTACAACCGCATAGCATTGACAGAGCAAGGATACGAAACCGTTGGCGTCATCATGCAAAAATGGAGCGAGCTGCACCGTCCTATCGCTGCGCTCTATAGCGCGTACGATGTAGACATGTTCGATCGACTGCTTATAAAGGTCGGAAATACATCCTGACCGTGACGCTGTGCGGCCGCCTCCCCAAGAGGCGGCCGCTTTTTCCTAATCGCCTCAAACCCATGGGTTTGAGGCGATTAGGGATCTAAAACACGAGCTCTTTTTCCGGATTTTGCGCACCCTTGCTCACAATCCGTATGTCGGCACCTTTCGTAATCTCTCCCGCCAGGCGCCCTTGGATCCCAAACTTTCTCGCGTGCGCGATTACCTTTTCCGGCTCGGGCGTGATAATGGCGAGACCTTGCCCCATATTCCACGCGCGATATGCATCGCGGTCAGAAATACCGCCGATTTCCTGGCAATGACGCATGATCGCGGGCGGCTCAAAAAGCCCAGGTAGATTCGCACCGAAACCAGTGCCACGCAAGACACGCCCCAATTTTTCCGGCACGCCACCTCCTGTGATATGCACAACGCCCGTGATGATACACTTCGCCTTTGATGCAAATCCTCCATACATCCCGACGACGCACCGCGAATAGATGAGTGAGGGCTTTAGTACGTGCATGCCAAGGGTCGAATTCCCGAATTTCTTCGCGTGCCAATTCTTTCTGTGCTTCTTCTCAAAAATCCTGCGCACGAGCGAAAGGCCGTTGGTTCGGAATCCTTCCTCTTTCAAGACAACAACAGCATCTCCTGGGCGAATTCTTGCATTGGTCAGGATTTTCTCTTTCCGCGCGACCCAGATGCAGGCGGCGCCCCAGTGATACGGAAATTCGCCGTGCCCGGCCATGAGCGAGCCCATCTGCGCGATTTCCCCGTTAATTATGGCAACATTGGCTTCTTTCGCGGCCGCAACATATCCTCTAGCAAGCTCCCGCACAATTGGCAGAAACCGTTTGTCGGTGCCGAGCGTTTTGAGATCGAGATTACTACCTACCAAAATCGGCTCCCCACCCCGTATCAGCGCATCGTCACACACCATCGCAAAAAGGTCGAAAGCGATCGTATCGTGTTTCCCGACGCGTTGCGCGATTTCCACTTTCGTTCCTGCCGTGTCAAAACCAAGCGAGAAAAATGTATCCTTCGGCAGTGCACCCATAGCGACCATCTTTAACCCGGCAAAATCATCGAACGGTGCGACTATCTCTCCTATTAATCCTTTCCGATTCGCAAAAGTCTTTTTCGAAGCCTCGTACATGATACGCGAGGCTTCCGCTTCGATATCAACATCAACCCCCGCACGGGCGTATGCGTTTTTCTTCATTCTAGAAGTATATATGTTTTTGAAAATCCTTGTGTTACAGTCGTGGCACGGCATTTCAACCGAAGGAGGACTTCAGATGTCGAGTTCCTTAAGACTATGCATCCTGGCTGGTGGAAGCCCGACCGGCGGTTCTACCATCGAAGCGATACTGGGCAAATTCTTCGACGGGAACCACATCCCGAATGCAGAAATCGCCTGCATGATTACGACGCGTCCAGACGCGGGCGTCATCAGTAAAGCAACTGCTTGCGGTGTATTTATAAGTGACATCTTTACGGTGCCGCGTAGCGAGTTCCCGACTGATGAATCTGTCGACGAGAAAATCCTGAATATCTGTGAGGAGATGGGAGCGAATGCCATCTGGCAGAGCGGGTGGCTCCGAAGAACAGGAAAGTCTGTCATTAAGCGATTCTCCGGACGTATCTGGAACCAACATCCGGGCGCACTCAATCCCACGGCGAGGCTCTACAAGGGACATCGGATGGATTTCGGTGGTAAGCATATGCACGGTATCGTGCCGGTCGCAGCAGCTCTTTACTTTGCGCAACTGTCTGACAACCCCGATGCACGCTTTGCGCGTGCAACAGCCCATCTTCTTACCGAAGATGAGAATGACATTGACGGCGGTAAGATCATCGGAGAACAACGCGTGCAAATATATCCAAGGATAGACACGCCTAAGAAGTTGCAAGACCGCCTTAAGCCTGCCGAGCAGCTCCTACATGCGAGCATGATCGCCTATCTTGCGACGCACGGGCATTTCATGCACTACCCCTCGAGTGTTATCGTGAACTCTGGGGCTGACGGCGACCACATGGTTACCGCGCGCGATCGCGCCATCGCTGAATACCCGAACGGCTGACGTTCGAGAACAGAAACACGGCGGGAGGCCTTTCGAGGCCTCCCGCATTCTTTTTTACCTTTGTAAGTCCAACCAGGTATATTTCAGTCCTTCGTGCGTCCGTTCTTCTTCGTACACTTTCTTTTTGAATGCCGCCGCATATTCCGGAAAAAACGAATCGGCTTCTTTTGAGTCGTCTATCAGAGTCAAATAGAGCTTGTCGGCATAGGAGATGCCGAGCGCGTAAATTTCTCCGCCGCCGATAATGAACACTTCTTCGCCGCCGGGTTTGCGCTTGGCTATCTGTATCGCTTCTTCGATCGAATCAATCGAGAGTGCGCCTTCGTATTTCCAATCTTTGTCACGCGTGACGACGATGTTTGTCCGCCCCGGAAGCGGGTGGCCGAGCGCGGCAACAATCGATTCAAAGGTCTTCCTCCCCATTACACACGGATGCCCCTTGGTGGTCGAGCGGAATCGCTTCAAATCATCGGGAATATGCCAGAGCAGCGTATTTCCCTTCCCCAGCTCGCGATTCTTCCCAATCGCCGCGATCATGCTGATCTGCGAGGTCATACGTGTGCGAAGGTTACTTCAGTCACTTTATGTAGCTGGGCATCCCGCGTAACAACCGATACTCCGTACAATTGAGCAGTCGCAAGAATTCCTGAATCCGTAAGGGCAAACCGATATTTTCTTTTCAAACGCGCCGCTCTTTTTGCGAGCTCGTCATCGAACGGAATGGAAATGAATGTCGCTGCGAAAAGTTCGAGGTCGCGAATTTTTACGTCGGTCAGAGCTGCGTGTGACAAAAATTCTCCAAGGGTTATCGAAGAAATAATAAGACGCACCTCCGCCGCTCGCCACGCACTGACGGCATCACGAATAGCGATGTCTCCATTGATGTAGCCGATAAGAATATTAGTGTCGAGAAGCATGGCTTTTGCGGCCGAGCTTTATTTGTCGTCGTAGCCGCTCTTCCGTCTCTCTTCGCATCGCACGTTGCACCTTCACAGGATCTACGCGTCGCTTTCCTTTCATCATGCCAAAAACTTTCTTCCATATTGCGGGAATTTCTGAGCTCGTACGTCGATCCCATTCGGCCCGGATTTTACGCTGATACGCAAGAGCGCTTATTTTGCGCTTACCTTTGAGGATACCTATTACATCAAGCCACGCCTGCGGGATTTCTCTATCCCGGCGACGAGCCTCTTCCATGCTTATGACATTGTTGCGATTTGTCGTTTTCATACAGTGGCATTATACCACATTACAGGTTGTCAAAAAGCGGGCGATAGACGTCATCTTCGATGTCGATGTGGAGTTCGGTGCGATCCACTTTTTCGACAAATTCTACCGGCGCGTCTTCGATGACGGCAAGCGGCTGCTGCTCGCGGCCTTCGCCCATTTCAAGGACCGCTGCTGTTGCGAGACCATCGGCGATATCGGTGCGGGAGAGTTTTAATTCCCTCCCGAAGAGATCCGGCGTGCCGCGGTAATCACGGACGCCCTTGAAGCCTGCATAACCCAAGGCGACGCCGACGATGCCGGCGCGCAGCGGCAAGAGGCGGCTATCGGTGATGATGACGCCGAGATTCTTCAAACCAAAATGCCGCAGAAATTTAGCGCGCACAATTTCTGCGGCCGCAAAACTATCTTTCGGCAAAAGCACGATCTTTCCATCCGCATTCGACGCATCGACACCGGCATTCGCCATCACGATCCCTTCTTTTATCGTGAGCAATGTGTGCTTCGTCGGGACCACAAGCTCACTCTCTTCTCGGATGATACGCTCCTTATCCTTCAGATCAGCCGTACGCCCCTCTGCAAGCGCGACGATTTTCGACGTGACGACAAGGATTGCGCCTTCCTGAAGCGCGAGAATATGTTCGAGGATAAACGCCTCAAGATCCTCGTTTTCTTTGAAAATCCGCGTCTTGATTGCAGTCACTTGCATGGCGGCACTATAGCATCAGCCGTAATATCGTAAAATCACGTCAAGTGGTAGGCTTCGATGCATGTCACTGGTGTATCTTGCACTCGGTTCAAATCTTGGCGATCGTGAGCAAAATCTCCGAAGCGCTCTGATTGCACTTGTGCCTCATTTACAAATCGAGTCGGTCTCGCCCGTATATAAGACAACGCCACAATACATGGCAGACCAACCGCCTTTCTATAACGCTGCTGTTAAAGCATCTACAAATCTCTCACCGGAGGTACTTCTCATATTTTTAAAAAGAATCGAAGAAAAAGTGGGCCGAACACCCACCTTTCGCAACGGCCCGCGCGTTATTGATCTCGATATTCTCTTGTACGATGATACGGTAATGCAAACGCCAGGACTCACCATCCCTCACCCGCGCATGCACGAACGCACGTTTGTGCTCACACCACTTGCCGACATCGCGCAGGACGTTGTGCATCCGATATTGCACAAAACGGTCCGCGAGCTCCTCTGGCAACTTCAGGAGAAATTGTAAAAACTGACATTCGCCTATGAAATTTGATTGGGGAACAAAAACGTTTCTCTGTGGCGTAATCAACGTCACGCCCGATTCGTTTTCCGGCGATGGGCTTTTACGGGGCGGAGATTGGATATCAAAGGCAGTTAAACAAGGTAAACGGCAAGAGGCCGACGGCGCCAACATTCTTGATGTCGGCGGCGAATCCACGCGTCCGGGCAGCACGCCGATTTCGTCGGAAGAAGAATTGGCGCGTGTTATTCCGGTCATCCGTCGCCTCGCAAAAGAGGTGAAAATTCCGATTTCGATTGATACGTATAAAGCGGAAGTCGCGCGGCAAGCAATCGAAGCGGGCGCATCAATGATTAACGATGTGTGGGCGCTCCAGAAAGATCCGAATATGGCGGCTGTCGCCGCGAGAGCAAGCGTGCCTATTATTTTGATGCATAATCGAAGTCAAAGCGATAAAGCTCAATCGAAAAAAGATCTCGGTGGACGATACGTCGGCATGAAATACGATGACTTGATGGCGGATATCAAGCGAGAATTACAAATCTCGATCAATCAAGCGCTCGACGCGGGAGTAAAAAAAGAAAATATTATCATCGATCCTGGCATCGGATTCGGTAAAACTGTCGAGCAGAACCTGGAACTTGTGCGGCGTTTCGGCGAGCTCAAAGACATGGGATATCCGACCCTTGCAGGCCCTTCACGAAAATCGTTTGTCGGCTATACACTCAATTTGCCGCTGGAAGAGCGCATCGAGGGCACTGCAGCCGCCGTCACGCTCCTCATTGAAAAAGGTGCCGACATCATCCGCGTCCATGACGTCGCCGCAATGCGCCGCGTTGCAACCCTCGCCGACGTTATCGTGCGTCAAAAGTTTTAAACAATCATCTTTGCTTTAATAGAAGGGTGGCTCACGTAATTTTCGAGCCTGATGTCGTCCACCGTGAAGGAATCGATGTCTTTTTTCTCGGAATTCAGCCAAAGAGTGGGCAATTGCATCGGCTCGCGGCTCAACTGTTCTTTTACAACGTCGAAATGTTCATGGTAGATATGCGCGTCCTGGAGCGTGAGCACGCATTCGTGCGCCTTGAGGCCGGTCACTTGCGCAATCATGTGCAAAAGGAGTGAGTACGATGCGATGTTAAATGGTACGCCGAGGAACATGTCGCAGCTGCGCTGCACCATGTGGAGCGAGAGATTGCCATCGGCAACAAAGCACTGGAAAAACATGTGGCATGGCGGGAGTGCCATATCATCGAGCTCGCCCGGATTCCATGCCGTCACGATATGTCGCCGGTCGTTCGGCTTTTTCTGCAAATTCTCGATCAGCTGCGCAATCTGATCCACCGTACTTCCGTCAGGTTTTTTCCAATTGCGCCACTGGATGCCATAGACACGTCCTAAATCGCCTTTGAATTGCGATTTCGGCATCCAATAATCCGCTTCCGCATTATCCGTCCAAATCGTGCGCTCCGAAGCATTTAAGGCTTTCAATTCCTCGTCCGATGCGCGTTCTTTATCTTTCATCGCAAGGAACCACAGAAGCTCGCTCTTTACCGCCTTAAACGCCAATTTCTTCGTCGTCACAGCCGGAAAACCTTGGCTCATCGGAAAGCGCATTTGTATGGCAAAAAGCGCGCGTGTCGCGCCATTGCGTCCTTCACGGTCGACACCTTCGTCCATGATGCGCTTCAATATGTCGTTGTATTGCTTCATATTACTTCCGCTTTTTGTTCTTCACTCGCGCTGCGCCTGCAGCGATATCGCGATCCATGTCGAGGCGCGGCAGCATCATATGCGGTTTCCAAGTCTTTTTAAGTTGCGAAAGCGTACCACCGCTTTGGTATTTTCCGCTTGCGGCGTAATCGGATGCTTGAATCGGCCCTGTTTCGAAAAAGACGATCTGCGCTATACGGCGGCCGACGACGAGCGGAATGTAATAGCGATTCGAGGTATTCTGAATTTCCATCGTCCATCTATTGATATAGCCCACGTCGCCCCAGCCTGCGCATTTACACACCGAAATGAACGACCGGCCGAGTGAGGAGCGCGCTTTCATCATGGTTGTAATATGATCGCGTCCACCGATGAATTCCTGGGTGTGCCCGAGAATGGTCTCGCCGGGAGCCATCAAAATCACCTGCTCGTTCGGGTGTATTCCCTTCCATTCGATATGGTATTTCGTAAAGACATCTTTCGCTTTTTTCGCGCGGCGCGCCTCGGTGCCCCACACGCGATCGATATGATCTTTGTCGTAAATATTGAACACATTTTCGAAATGCTCAGGATGCTGCTCGGTAAAGAAAAATTCGCCGAGCGTCACGTCGTAGCTCGATGTCGCCAAATTCTGCCGCACAAAAGGCTCGATTATAACGGCACCTTCTTGCATTGCATCGAGGATTTTTGTGTCAGAAAGTGCCATGGTGGTCAAAACTATATCATGTATAATATCTGGAAATAAATGACGCATATGGTGTAATTATTTCCATAGAATTATTCGGCTAATCTGTCAATCTATGGATCAGTATAATTTCATTAAGAAGCAGGACAAGGAGGTATACAACGCGATTATCGGCGAGGAGAAGCGCGAGGCCGAAGGGCTTGAGCTCATCCCATCAGAGAACTACGTCTCACAGGCCGTGCGACAGGCAAATGCCTCGATTTTTACCAACAAATACTCCGAGGGCTACCCGGGTCGCCGCTACTACGGCGGACAGAAATACACGGATATCGTCGAAAACATCGCCAGCGAGCGTGCAAAGAAGCTTTTTAAGGCGAAATACGCCAATGTGCAGCCACATGCGGGCGCACCCGCGAATGTTGCGATGTATTTCGCGCTTCTCGAACCCGGTGATTGCATCCTCGGCATGGATCTCTCGCATGGCGGGCACCTCACCCACGGCCACCCCGTCACGTACCTCACTAAAATCTTCCGCTTCGTCCGCTACAAGATGAAGAATGTCGAGACCGGCGAAATGGATTACGACGACATGCGCGCGGTCGCGAGGCGCGAGAAGCCAAAAATAGTCCTTGCCGGCTATTCTGCGTACCCACGCGAACTCGATTACAAAAAGATGGCCGACATCGCGCACGAAGTCGGCGCGCTTGCTGTTATGGATATCGCACATATTGCCGGGCTTATTGCCGGAAAAGCCGTGAAAAACCCGTTCGATTACGGGTTTGATATCATGACGACAACGACCCACAAGACCCTGCGCGGTCCCCGCGGCGGTATGATCCTCACGCGCGACAGTGAAGAAATTGCAAAGAAAATCGACAAAGCCGTATTCCCTGGCTTCCAAGGCGGCCCGCTTATGAACGCTGTCGCTGCAAAAGCCGTCTGTTTCGGCGAAGCAATGAAGTCGTCGTTCAAAGTCCACGCAAAACAAGTATTGAAAAACGCAAAAGCGATGGAGGCGGTCTTCAAAAAACACAAAATCCGCATGATTACCGGCGGCACGTCGAATCACCTCATTCTCGCCGATGTCTTTGGCTCCCTTGGTATCGGTGGTCAAGAAGCGGAAACGGTTCTCGACGAAGTGGGCATTACGCTCAACAAAAACACCATCGCGGATGATACGCGCAAGCCGATGGATCCTTCTGGAATCCGCTTCGGTACGCCAGCCATCACGACGCGCAAATTCAAGGAAAAAGAGTGCGCGAAAGTCGCGGAATGGATGATCGCCGCGCTGAAAAACAAAGACAACAAAAAAGAACTCACCAAAATTCGCAAAGAAGTAATGATGTTGTGCAAAAAGTTCCCGATTCCGAAGGCATTTAAATAGCAAGACCTCATCCCTCAAGGGACAAGGTCTTGGAACATCATTTCTTAACGAGCTGTAATTTCGACGATCGGGTTCGCGGTATGGAAACCGGCATCGTATCGATTCTATGTTGTGCCCACAGAAGCACTGCGCCGCAGCATGCAGTCCAGACGAGGCAGATACTGCCCACCAGCATTCCAGTTCGGAGGCCGAATA
>JBBUCP010000033.1:0-1349 GCA_038057725.1 Patescibacteria group bacterium
GTGTCGTACGCATCCATCGTTGCAGTCATCGCCACAATCAATTCATCGAGCCGCGCGAGAATCCACCTGTCGAGCACGTGCGTACTTGTGCGTGCTTCTGTTTTCACATCATATTCTTTCTGGTACAAATCGAAGAATTTGAACGTGTTCCACAAAATGCCGATTACGCGGTTGTGCGCGTCGCGTACATCTTCGTCGCGGAAACGTAAATCCTCCCCTTGCATGATGGGAGAACTCATCAAATAGAGGCGCACGGCGTCAGAGCCGTACTGGTCGATAAGCTCAAGGGGGTCTGTGTAATTCTTTTTCGATTTCGATATCTTCTGTCCGTCCGCGGCACCAATCGTTCCTGTCACCACGACATTTTCAAATGCGAGTCGGTCAAAGAGCGTCACCCCCATCGCATGCATGTAGTAGAACCAGGTGCGCGTCTGTGCGATGTATTCGGCGATGAAATCTCCCGGCGCACGCTTTTCAAATTCTTCTTTATTCTCGAACGGATAGTGATACTCCGCAAACGGCATCGAGCCGCTCTCCACCCAGCAATCCACCACTTCCGGAATGCGCGTGTATTCCACGCCTTCGTCATCGAGAAGCACGAGCGAGTCGGTATACGGCCGGTGTAGGTCGAGTTCGTACTCCCCATTCACGGGTATCGGCGCAAACGGCAACTCTCGTATTGCCCCCTTCGAGGGATAGTCATCGCCGTATATCGCGAGTGCTTCTTCTTTTGAAAGTCCCTTCGTGCCAGCGACAAGCAGCCAAATCGGTGTCCCGTGCGAGATGATGAGAATTTTTTTCCCCGTGTGGTTTTTCTCCAGATCGAGCAGCCCGGCCATCATGCGCTGCTTTACCTCGGTATCGTTCTCTCCGCCCCACGGAGATGTGTGGAACCGCTCAATGGTGACCGGGAATTTCCGTCGCCAATCTGCGAGCGAGATACCGTTATTCGGCCCTAGATCGACTTCGCCGAATCTCTTGTCGAGAACAATGTCCTCTTTTGGAATACCGAGTGTTTTTGCAACGATTTCCGCGCTCTCATGCGTGCGCTTGAATGGCGATGAGACTATCAGGTCGAATTCTTCATCAGCGAATTTCTTCGCCGACGCCTCAACGTCTTTCTTTCCTTTTTCCGTAAGATGCACTTCCGCATTCGGATCGGAATTCAAAACCTCCTGAACATTGGTGTCTGCTTCCCCGTGCCGCATCACGAAATAGGCGTTGCCGCTCTTTTTCACACGCTTCTTTATCTCATCCAAGGAGCCGACAACCATCACCTTCCCTTCTTTTGATTTCCAAATCGGAAGCGGCGAGGCCCAGAAACGGTTGCGAGAAATCGTCCAATCCGG
>JBBUCP010000034.1:0-4341 GCA_038057725.1 Patescibacteria group bacterium
AAGAAAATCCGCGGGCTGGATGTCCTCTCTGGCGGCGAGCGGGCGTTGACTTCAATCGCTTTGATTTTCTCGATGTCACAAGTGAATCCGCCGCCGTTTTTGATTTTGGATGAAACGGACGCCGCGCTCGACGAGGCGAATTCGAAGCGTTATGCAGACATGATCATGGAACTCGGCAAGAAATCGCAGCTGATTGTCATTACGCACAACCGTGCAACCATGGCCGCGGCAGGAGAATTGTATGGCGTCACGATGGGGCAGGATGGGGTCTCTAAAGTGCTTTCGGTGAAGTTGGAAGAGGCGGAACGAGTGGCGAAATAGCAGACTCGCGCTAGAATTGTGTCAGCCTCTGTCGAAAGAGTCGCATTGTGCGTCTCAGCAGAGCAAGGAGAGAGGAATATGACCGAGAAGCCGGTAGCAGTCGTACCCGTCGAGCCCGGAACTTTTGTTCGAATGTTTCCGGAGCGGCATCCAGATGGAAAATACTACAAGGATACGAAATGGAACGGGAAAATCCTATATTTCGAAGGTCATCCCGCATTCGAAGTAGCCAGCTTTATTCTCGATCGGAGCGGGACGTATGTCACCTTCGAACGTGCAGACGGCACGTTCTACCTACGAGGTGAATTCCACGATGTAAAATTTCCGTTCCCGCATCCGATGTTCGAGATTGTGGACGAGGCGGAGGCGGCGCAATTTAGAGCGCAAAAAGACAGAGCGCGTGCCATCTTACGGGCCGAGTACGCAAAGAGGCGTTGGTATTGGCCATTCTCGATTCGATGGCCGGATTGGCTCCGGTTACGAACCCTAAGATGCGATCATACCTGAGCAAATAAGCCGATAGCGGGGGTCCCCCGCTATCGGCTTGATTTATTGCCCATTTTCTAGTAAAGTGCCCCGACATGTTAAAGATCCGATTACAGCGCACAGGCCGCACGAACGACCCGTCATATCGCGTCGTCGTTACCGAGCACACGAATGGCCCGAAATCGGGTCGTGCCGTGGAGAAGGTAGGGACTTACAATCCGAAGTCAAAGGTGCGCGTCCTTGACGGTGAGCGCATCAAATACTGGCTCTCGAAAGGGGCGCAGGCATCAGGCACGATGCACAATATGCTTATTTCCGCCGGTATCATTACGGGGAAGAAAATAAACGTGCTTCCGAAAAAGACGGTGCCGAAGCCCGCCGACGCTGAAGCTGTGGCGGGTAAAAAAGAGGAGGAAGCGACTCCTGCAGCTGCAGCGCCTGTGGCTGAAGCTGCTCCGACGGATGAACCGAAAGCGGAAGAGGCTCCTGCGGAAGAAAAGAAAGATGAAGTCACTGCAGAAACTTCTGCACAGGTATAGCATTGACTCCGGTCCTTACGTAGCGCACCATTGACTGAATTACCCAGTATTAGCTGATAGTGCATACAGACATGGAACAAGATCAAATTTTTCTCGAATACGTCGTTAAGGCATTGGTAGATAATCCGGACAGCGTGGTCGTGAAGCGTACCGTTGATGAGATGGGCGTCCTCCTCACGATGTCGGTACACAAGGACGACATGGGCAAGATCATCGGACGGAGCGGCGCGACGGCCAAAGCCATCCGTACCATCTTGCGCGTCGTCGGCATGAAAAATGAAGCACGCGTCAATTTGAAAATCGAAGAACCTGAAGGGTCAGAACATGTCCGTGGAGGTGCTGCGCCGAGCGCGCCGTATGAGCGCGATCGTTCGGTGGATGATGTGATTGCGGATCTAAAAGGAGAACAATAGGGACGAAGGGACAAGGGACGAAGGAGAGCTCTTGTACCTCCATCCCCCCATCCCTATGCTTCACTTCCATATCATCACTCTATTTCCCGAATCCATCGAGCCCTATCTCACGAGCTCGATTTTGGGGCGGGCGATTGAGAAAAAGCTGATCAAGATTTCTTACTACGACCCGAAGAAATATGCGGTGGGGAAGCATAAGCGCGTCGATCAGCGGCCGTATGGTGGGGGGCCGGGGATGGTACTGGAGCCGACGGCGGTTCTCAAAGCAGCCGATGCAGCGCTTAAGCGAATCTCAAGGGCTCCCCTTACGGGGATCTCAAGGGGAGCCCTTGAGATACTGTTCTTCTCGACTGATGGGAAACAGTTCGATGAGGAGATGGCGAAGAAGTTGGCGAAGAAGAGGGATATTCTCTTGATTTGCGGGCGGTATGAGGGTGTTGATGCGCGTGTGCCGAAAATTTTGAAGGCGAAGCCGGTTTCTGTGGGGCCGTATGTGCTGACGGGCGGCGAATTGCCTGCGGCATCGGTCATTGACGCCGTCGCGCGGTTTATCCCAGGCGTTTTAGGAAAAATCGAATCGCTGGAGCGGAATCGTGTCTCATCGCCGGAAGTGTATACACGGCCTGACGTTTTGGTGTGGAAGAAAAAGAAATACAAAGTACCGGAGGTTTTGAAGAGCGGGCATCATGCGAATATCAACAAGTGGAAGCAGAAATTGGATTGACCTCATTGATGTTGAGGAGTAGGGTATTTGTGGCCGGAGTTGGATACCCGGCATATTGCAACCCAAGCCCTAAGGGGGGACTAATGTCGGTACTACCGTTTGCAAGAAGTGCGGATCCAGTGGTTCATGCAGCACTTGAAACGCGACGAATTGCGCGAGAGCAAGTGCACACAGAGCTTGCAACCTGTAAACAGGGTACGCCACGATGGAAAACGTCGAAGCACCTTCTTGATTTGCTTGAGGGGGTCTCGCCGAAAGGGAGCAAGACAGAACTGATCGTGAACTGCATCAGTCATGTCGAGCAAAGGTTGGAACGGCTGCGAAGTACGAACGACGAGACTTTAGGTTACGCGACGCAGCGTGACCTCCGCATCATACTCCTTTTTGGAGCTGGCAAGCTGCCGCGTGAGATGCTGCTCGATGTGTTCGCGATAATGCACCTGAGGGGTTCTGTCCCCAACAAGATACTGATCGCTGAGGCGTTTCCCGGCTTCCTGGACGCAGTTAGATAAGTAAGTGACGGGGTAGGGAGTGCAACCAAGGAGGGGTGGGCAGCGCTTGCTGGCCACCCCTTTCATTTTATCCACAGTTAGCCTTTGACAGCCCTAGGAAAGCTTGACTCTTGACGAAGGGGGGTATATAGTATCCCAGTACTTTTGATACACGATTGAGTTGCGGTAAGTACTGTTTTCTGTACGAAGATTCTTAATAATCGGTAAGCGCCCTCCAGACGCTTGCTTTGTGTGTTAATTTTTTTTTGGCATGGCACGTACAAAAAAGACGCTCCCGCAGAAGTTTTTCGGCAAACACCGGCCGCCTCTCGTCGAGTTGCCGAATTTGGTGGAATCGCAGCTCGCATCCTTTGAACAATTGGTGCGGGAAGGTGCCGCGAAGGTCTTCAAGGAGTTCTCGCCGATCTCGGATCACGCCGGGAAGAAGTTCACGCTCGAGCTCGCGCGCTTCACCTTCGGCGAACCGCGCTGGGACGAACAGTACGCGAAGGACCACATGAAGACGTACGAAGCGCCGCTTTCCGTCGTCGCAAAATTGAAGAACAAGACTTCCGGCTCCGAAAAGGAGCAGGAAATTTTCGTTGCCGATTTCCCGTGGATGACCAAGCACGGCACGTTTATCATCAACGGCGTGGAGCGCATTGTCGTTCCGCAGCTCGCGCGATCGTATGGTGTTTTCTTTGAAGCCGTCCCGTACAAGGGTAAGAATTATTTCGCTGGAAAAGTCATTCCCTCGCGCGGTGTGTGGATCGAAATCGAATCAGATCCAGATGGTGGCATTTATGTAAAGATTGACCGCAAGCGCCGTTTTCCGGTGACGTCGCTCTTGCGCGTCCTCGGAGCACACACTGATAAGGACATCCTCGGCGAATTCAAGGCGGGTCCTGCGCACGAGGCTATCCAGGCCACGCTCGCCGCAGACAGCGCGAAGAGCGTGCAGGAGGCGTACATTGAAATTTACCGCCGCCTCCGCGACGGCGACATCGCGACGGGGAACGCTGCCGAAGACCATGTGACCTCGATCCTTTCTGCCGAGCGCTACGACCTCTCGAAGGTTGGCCGCTTCCACTTCAACCGCCGCTGGGGCCTCCCGACGGAAGAGAAGGATCTTGCAGGCCAGACGCTTACCCTCGACGACATGGTGCGCATCGTCGCGCACATCGCGGAATTGAACGCGACGCCGGGAGCGGTGGCCGACGATATCGACCACCTCGGTTTCCGCCGTGTACGATTTGTCGGCGAATTGCTTGAACAGCGCATGCGCATCGGCCTCTCGCGCATGAAGCGCAACATCCAGGACCGGATGGCGATGGTTGACGTCGAGACGACACTGCCGGTGCAATTTG